>JAJISG010000232.1 GCA_022848835.1 Thermoplasmatota archaeon
CCCAGCCCATCGAACCCACCACCTGGCTGCAGGTTCCACCCCCGCTGTCCTCGTGTCATGGAGGTATGCAGCTCCGTGATACCGTCGACCGTGGATGCTGACGGCTCACGTGTGGCGTGCCTCCTCTACGGTGAAGGCGATGAGTGACACTATCCTTCGAGTGGAGCACCTCAAGAAGCACTACCAGCTCTCGGGCACCATCCTAGGACGGCTCTTTAGTCGAGGTAGGGCTGTAGTCGAAGCGGTAGATGACGTGAGTTTCGAGCTGAAAAGGGGCGAGGTTCTTGGCTTGGTGGGGGAGAGCGGATGTGGGAAGACTACCCTGGGCAGGACTATTCTTCGACTGACGGACCCCACCGAGGGCACAGTCATCTTCGATGGTGAGGACATTACACACCTACGGGAGAAAGAGCTTAGGCCGTACCGTCGGAAGATGCAGATAGTCTTCCAAGATCCTCATGCCTCTTTGAACCCTGCCATGACAGTCGGCAAGGCAGTAGGTCACCCGCTGCATATCCATGACTTGGTGGAGAATGAGGAGGAGGCGAAGGAGGAGGTACTGAGGGTCCTAAGGGAGGTGGGACTGGAACCTGCGGAGGAAATATATGATAGGTATCCGGCGGACTTGAGCGGCGGTCAGAAGCAACGAGTTGTGATAGCCAGAGCGATCATACTGCGCCCCTCTTTGATCGTGGCGGACGAAGCCGTGGCGATGTTGGACATGTCCGTTAGGGCAAAAATCCTGGAACTCCTCATGGAATTGAAGGGCAAGTACGGGTTGACTTATCTCTTCATTACTCACGATTTAGCTACTGCCAAATTCGTATGTCACCGGATAGCCATCATGTATCTTGGGAGGATTGTGGAGATGGGCCTTGGGAAGGAGATATACGCCGAGCCATGGCACCCCTACACCAAGGCCCTGTTGAGGGCAATTCCCGTTCCCGACCCATCGAAGAGGAGAACAAAGGAGGTGCTCAGAGGAGAGGTGCCCGATGCTATCGCGCCACCTCAGGGCTGCAGGTTCCATCCGCGATGTCCCGAGGCCTTCGCTGCTTGTGGTTGGGAGCCCAGGGATCTCCTTGACTACTTCGAAAGGCAGGTCACGGAATCGGACATAAGTCGACTGCTGGGGCCGCTTGATGCGATGTCAATATCTGGGAGTTCACTGTTGATACCTGTAAAGGGCGGGAATGGGGAGAGGATAGACAGAGCCGTGAGGTCTTTACTGAACCAAAGTGGTCCGATTTCCGATGCCGTTCAGGACATTGATGTCGATCAGAACTCAGTGAGAGTAACGTTCAGAGAACCGCTCGAGCCGAGGGATCTCGAGGTCCAAAACAGACTTGTAGCCTGCCATCTATTCGATCCGCAGGTCCATCCAGGCTCCGAAGGATCATCTTCTTCGCCTTAGGATGAGGATCAGGGCCACGGCGACGATACCATAGGCTACCAACACCAACGCCAGGTCGAAGTTTATCTCCTCGAGCCTCGAGGATATGATGCGAAATCCGTACGTATCGGCCTCGGCCTGGAAGACCACGTCTTCAACTGTCTTCATGTCCACATCCTCATCGAAGAAGGTGACAAGGCGTAGCCCGACATCCGCGGGGATGGAACCTGTCTGTTTTGTGTCCCAACGAACCAGGATCTCGGTCGGCTCTCCTGAATAGACTATGATCAGCAACCATGAGATCCCATCGGCGAAGCTGGTAAAGCTCCTGCTAAGCCTGGAGAAGGGGCCTCCGGCGTCGGGATAGAGAAAGAAGGCCTGCAGAGGCCGCTCCTGGTCTAATCGCTTGTACTCGTCCACACCCTGTTCGAAACCATCTGATAAGCCTGGAGCCACGCCGAACTCCACCTCGTCTGCGAGGCCGTCAGAGGCGAGGATGTCCAAGTGAACATACCAAGGAACGAAGGACTCCTGGTCTCCCGTTGGAACGCCGAAACAGCGAGCCTGAGCCACTGGCAGACCTACAAGCATGAGGATAAGGAAGGTGGAGACCAGAGTCAGCCTCATGTCATAGGATGAGAGTTCTAGAGATTTCAACGCTTCGGGTGAGCTGAGAAGGCTTAAGTCGAATCCAGTCCTCAAGGATCGCATGTTGGACCTTGATTCGTTTCGAGACGACCATCCCCACTTGTGTAGTGAGGAGAGGATAAGGATCCCAGGTCTGGTGTCTGAGTCGAAGCTCGACGGCTTGGCCGTGGAGAATTCTAGCAGGGTGTACAAGAAGATTATGCGAGACGACCCTTGGGAGGAGCCCCCCATCGTGCGACTTCTCATGCAGGAAGAGGGTGCAGAGGCCTTCGGATATTACCTCTCATTCAGGCTCGATCCTGGGCGGTGGGGAATATACTTCAGAGTCAGACCCATTATTGGCTTAGCGAAGGAGGTCTTAAGGGTTCTCAACTTGGGTTTCGTCGAGCTGAAGGAGAGTGTTAGTCTGGACCTTGCCCGCGAGATGGCCTTCGGCATGGCTTTCGACTTGGCGTTCAACCATCTCTCCTTTCATGCTGCCGTGGACGCCTTCACTGCAAAACAAGAGTTGGAGGATGGCACCGAGTATTATGGCCCATACCTCCAAGGACCGTATGCTGATTCGCTTGCGAATCTTGAGGAGGAGGTAGGCTCCAACCTAGAGGAGGTCCTCGCCAACGTAGTCTCTCTCAGGTCCTTCTTCAACCCCACCATGGCGGTCGAGCTGGGCAACCTCGTCAACGATTCGTTCAGCGAGGAGGAGCGATTCAGATGGAATGCCTACTTGATGTCAGGGACTCTCACCACCGAAATGACTTACATCTTGAGGGCATATCCCCGAAGTTATAGGAACTTCACGCAGTTCTTCCGACGCCGGGGAGAGGTCGGCCCCTACGCTCACATGGCGATTCAGTATGACTTGGATGCGAACTCATTCAATGAGGCTCTGAGGCGTTTGTCGGGGCTTATCCTGAAGGGATCTGAGGTGGAGGGAGCTGAGAGGGAGATGCTGAAGCCAATGCAAGTGAAGTTGTACCTTGTACCGGAGGACTAAGACCCTGAGGTGCCAACCTCGACGCCCACTCCTGTCTGACAGCATATGTATGGAAAGAATCGGCGGACCTGTGGGACCGCCTGAGGAGACCTACATTGCCATGGGCGTTGGGCGGGGTTGCCTCCTTCGCAAT
>JAJISG010000233.1 GCA_022848835.1 Thermoplasmatota archaeon
CGCCGTCGACGGCAGCGTCGATGCCGCCGGTATCGACCTTCTGCAGCCCGCGGAAGAGGCCACCGATCAGCAGCTTGCGCACGATGACGTCCTCGTAGAGCTCATCGAGCCAGAACTTCCTGAGGAAGGCGGTGTAGAGCGGTCGGAACCGGGCCGCCATCCGCTCCGGAGAGACCCGTTTCGCGGCGTACATCAGGTAGGCGAGGTAGATGCCGGCCCCGGCGAACAGCAGCGAGACCCAGGGTAGCCACGAGCCGAAGATCCCGAAGAAGCCGTCGATGAATCCCTTGGTCTCGCCGTGCCCCATGAAGTCGCCGAAAGCCCCGGTGACGTTCCACCAGCCGGCGCCGACGGCGAGCACGGCGAGGAAGACCATCGGCCAGACCATGACGCGTGGCGACTCGTGGGGATGGGTCTCCGCCTCGGGGTTGCCTCCCCGGTACTCCCCGTGGAAGGTGAGGTAGATGACGCGGAACATGTAGAAGGCGGTCATGAAGGCGGTTAGAACCCCTACGATCCATAAGTAGAGAAAAATCTGGCTCACTCCCGAAGTCCCGTAGACGGCAGCGAGTATCTCATCCTTGCTCCAGAACCCGCTGAAAGGGGGAATTCCGGATATGGACAAGGCGCCAATCAGCATGACCATAGAGGTGATGGGCATTCTCCGTTGGAGACCGCCCATTTTCCGCATGTCGTTGGTGCCCAGGGCATGGATGACACTACCTGCGCCCAAGAATAGCAGGGCCTTGAAGAAAGCATGATTTGTCAGGTGAAAGAAAGCGGCCGAGTACGCTTCTCCTGAACCTGCCATTCCCACCTGAATGGCGTAGGCCGCCGTCCCAAGGGCGAGGAACATGTACCCGAGCTGGCTAATCGTGGAGAAGGCCAGCACCCGCTTGATGTCATAGCTGGCCAGCGCCATGGTGGCAGCGAAGAAGGCTGTGAATCCTCCTATGATGGCCACGAAGAGGCTTGCATCTATGGAGTTGGAAATTAGGGGGATAGCTCGCGCTGTGAGGTAGACGCCCGCCTTGACCATCGTGGCCGCGTGGATGAGGGCGCTCACCGTCGTGGGGCCCTCCATGGCGTCAGGAAGCCACGCATGGAGTGGGAACTGGGCGCTCTTTCCCATGGCTCCTGCGAAGAAGAGGATGGGGACAATGGCGACGAGGTGGACGGGGAGGCCTGGGGCAGCCCTCGAGACCTCGACGATGTTGAAGGTCCCAAAGAGGACGAACACGGCTATGACGCCAACTAGGAACAGAACGTCCCCCACGCGAGTCACCATAAAGGCCTTCTTAGCGGCGCTCGCCGCCTTTGGCTTATGGTACCAGAACCCGATGAGGAGATAGGAGCATAGGCCCATAATCTCCCAGAAGATGAGTAGCAGGAGGAAGTTGTTAGCTGAGACCGTGCCAAGCATACCGGTGACGAAGAGGGAGATCTGGGAGTAGTAACGCGCCTTGTCCTTCTCGTGGCGCATGTAGCCCAGCGAGTAGACGACGATGAGGAGGGAGAGGAAGGAGACGATGGTGAGCATCAGGACGCTGAGAGCGTCCACAAGGATGCCGAACTGAATGACCTGTCCGAGTTCCTCAGATCCGAGCCATCGGTACCAGATCACCTCCCGGGCTCCGAAATCCCCCCCTAGTGCCCCGTTTAAGAGAGCGTGAATGAGGAGGATGAGAGAGAGGATGAAGGAGAGCCCGATAGAGCCGATCGACCACGCAGCTCCCCCCTCCCACTGTCTCTTGCCAGTGATGATGATAATGAAGAAGGCCACCAGAGGCGAGGCCACGATAAGCCAGGAGATGTCGACAATCCAGGACAGATCCGCCACGCTACCACCTCAGTATCCTCACCTTGTCTAGGTCGACAGTGCCATGCACTGTGTACAGGACCAGGAAGATGGCCAGACCGATTGCGGCCTCGCCGGCGGCGAGTGCGATGGAGAGAAGAGCCAGCACCTGACCGGAGGGATCGTTGATGTAGGAGGAGAACGCAACGAAGTTCAGAATTGCGGCGTTGAGGATGATCTCAACCGACATCAGGACCATTATGCCGTTCCTGCGGACGAGGACGCCGTATAGGCCTATGGCGAAGAGAATGGCGGAGAGGGAGAGCGCCCACTCCAACGGGATCAAGGCCCCGCCTCCCTTCTCGCCAGGAACACACCTCCCACCATGGCTACTGCCAGGAGGAGGGCTATGACTATGGTACTGAATGCGAAGTCAGTGAAAAGCGACTCCGCGACCCTTTCGTTGGAGATTGTCTGAGCGCCAGGATTCCATGGCAACCCCACGAAGGAGGTTATCATCAACACTGTCAGAAGGGCGAGGCCAACCAGGAGGGCGACTCTCTCCTTCAAGGCACCTCCTCCATAGCCCTGGTTCGGGTCAGCATGATGCCGAACAGGAATACTACTGGTACCGCGCCGGCGTACACGATTATCTGGATGATCGCCACGAACTCTGATTGAAAGAGGATGTAGATGCCCGCCATGGTGATGAGCGTGAGGGCGAGCCAGATGGCGGCCCACATGAGTTTCTTGGCTGTGACCACTAGCAGGCTAGTGACGACTTCTATGGCGGAGACTAGTATGAAGACGAGTTGAACGGCTTCGACCATCTTTCTACCTCCTTGTGCCCTTGCGGTCCCTCCATCAGATCCACCCCTGAGATGTGACGAGAATCACCAGTATGGCAATCAAGATGTTGAGTAGGCTTAAGGGAATGAGTTTCCTCCATCCAAGGTTCATCATCTGGTCTATCCGAATCCTGGGAACCGACCAGCTTATCCAGACAAATATGAAGAACACGAAGTACACCTTGATGATGAACCAGATCTCCTGGGGCAGGATGGGGCCATCCCAACCCCCTAAGAAGAGGAGGGCAACGAGAGCCGCCCCCACCAACGTCCTCAGCCACTTGAAGCCGAAGACCATGCCATATCTCATTCCTCCATACTCGACAAGCCAGCCGGCAACAAGCTCCTCCTCAGCCTCGGGCAGGTCGAAGGGTATCCTCTCTGTCTCTGCGAGCATGGCCAATATAAAGATAAAGAAGCCCAGAATCTGCGGTATGATGAACCAGTTCCTGATTCCCAGAGCCGCCAGGGGTCCCAGGATGGAGGCTTGAGACTGGGCCGCCACGATTTCGATGGGGTTGAGCGTTCCGGCCATGATGATCACGCCTATCGTGACCAGGATCATCGGAATCTCGTATGACATCATCATCGCGGCGGCTCGCATGCCCCCGAGCAGGGCATACTTGTTGTTCTGCGCCCAGGCGGCCAGCAGGATAGCCAGAGGCGTCAGGGAGAAAGCGTCGATGATGTGTAGGATGCCTGCGGGTACTTTGGCCACCTCGAAC
>JAJISG010000234.1 GCA_022848835.1 Thermoplasmatota archaeon
CTACCCCGGAGGCCAGCTCCTCCCTCTCTACATCATCTAGGATCTCCTTGGCCTTCCTCTGAACCTCCATGTCGAGGCTCAGCTTGTTGCAGAACCTGGCTATGTAGTCCCCTGGAGACTGGGGCAGCAGCTTCAGACCGAGCTCCCTGGTGAGGGTCCTGTAGGTCCTCCCGATGCTCTTGCGGTCCACATTGGACTTGCTGGCTATCTCGTCCAGCGTCCTCGGGACTCCACACTGCCGGCAGGCGGCATAGAGAGTGGCGGCCACCACCTCGTCGATGCTCCTCCCGCGTACGAGGTTCTTGGTGGAGGCCTTGCGGTATAGGACGGCGGCGCTCTCCCTCACGTGTCTCGGGAGCCCCATCTTGGAGGCCATGGTGTTGATCTCCGTCAAGCCCTGGGCTAGGCTTCTCTCGCCGGACTTGGAGGTCCTGATGCGGTGTTGCCACTTCCTTAGCCTGTATATCTGGGCTCGAGAGCGGTGGGGAATGGTCCTCCCGTAGGCATCCTTGTTCCTCCACCCGATCTGGGTCGAGAGGCCCCTATCGTGGCTCATGATGGTGGAGGGTGGTCCGGCTCGCTCGCGGGCCTCCCGCTGTTCGGAATCGAAGGCCCTCCACTCAGGACCTTCATCGATCATCCTGTCGTCTAGGACGAGGCCGCAGTCTTCGCATATCACCTCGGCCCGGCCGTAGTCTCGGATAAGATGAGGGCTGTTGCACTCTGGACAGCGGGTGACAATATCTACTTCTCGCATTATCGCTTTCAACTAGGGCACCCAAAATACTTAAATATTGCTAAAGGAGGACAGGCCCGCCGTGACCGGTAGACCTTCCTGTTCAGGAGCTACAGCTTGTACCCTATTTTTCGGAGGAATTCACGCCTCTCCTTCACATCAGCCTCTGTCTCAGTTCCCTTCGCTTTCTCTCCATCGATAACCCCAAGGACCCCTCTTCCCACATCATCCTCGGCTACTACAACCGTGAGGGGGTTAGCGGTGGCGCAGAACACCCTGCAGACCTCAGGCACTTCCTTGATGGCCCTGAGCAGGTTAACGGGATATGCGTTCTTCATGAAGATGATGAAAGTGTGGCCTGCCCCCACGGCGAGGGCGTTCTTGGCCGCTAGCGCTTGGAGATCATCATCATTCCCCTCGGACCTAACGAGACATGGACCCGATGCCTCGCAAAAGGCCAGGCCGAACTTGATGCCCGGGACGGAGCTTACGAGAGCTTCGTACAGGTCCTCCGCCGTCTTGATGAAGTGAGTCTGGCCCAGAATGACGTTCAGCTGCTCGGGATTCTCGATCTGTATGAGTTCAGTCTCCACCAAACCACCAGGTGACCATCATAAATCGCGATAAGACGCTTTCGATGCATTTCCCGATCTGAGTACATCGGTAGGTGAGCCTAAGGGCCCCGGCCATCATCAGACTGCATTTTTCCGGGACATGTCACGGAAAGCATCCACACAAGGGTCCCATCTGGAGGGAACCGAAAATGAGTGCACTGATGTTCTTCCCCTTGTTCACTGGAAAGGTTGAAAAGATATCCCTCCCTAAGACCGACGATCTTATGGCAGACCAACACCCAGATGAGGGTCAACCAGCGCCAGGCTTCAGGCTTCCATCCACGGAGGGTAGGGAGATCTCCCTGGAGGACTTCAAAGGGAAGAACGTGGTCCTCTACTTCTATCCCAGGGACAACACGCCCGGCTGCACCAAGGAGGCCTGCAGCTTCAGGGACAGCCTGAACACCTTCCAGGACGCAGAGACGGTGATTCTTGGTGTGAGCCTGGACGACCTCAACTCTCATGACAATTTTCGCTCTAAATATAGCCTCACCTTCCCACTTCTAAGCGACGCTGAGGCCGAAGTCTCCAAGGCCTATGGCGTCTATAGGAAGAAAAAGCTCTACGGTAGGGAATTCTGGGGGGTCGTGAGGACCACCTTTGTCATCGACAGGGATGGTGTCATCCGGAAGGTCTTCCCGAAGGTGAGGGTTGACGGCCATACTGAGGAGGTCATGGACTTCATCAAGGAGAATCTCTAGGAACCGCTCCAGGCTGCCTCTCAGCTGGGAAAACCCACTCCACAACCCTTATATATGGCCATATCCTACTCTTTAATGCACAGTTTTTACGCTTTTCGGGTGGAAGTGATGACAGAACCTGGCAAGGAGATGAGGACGGGAACTACAACCCTTGGGCTCGTCTGCAAGGATGGCGTAGTCCTAGCAGCGGAGAGAAGGGCGACTATGGGTACCTTGATCGGCCACAAGGTGACCAAGAAGATCTTCAGACTCGACGAGAACCTGGGAATCACCACAGCGGGTCTCGTCGGAGACCTTCAGGCCCTGACGAGGTACATCACCGCGGAGGTAGAGCTCTACAGGCTGAAACGCGGAGTTGCCATGCCTGTACAGGCCTGCTCGACCCTGACGGCCAACATCCTCTCCGGTCGTAGGTTCTTCCCATACCTGGTCCAGCTGATCATCGGTGGTGTGGATGCCAAGGGGAACCATGTCTACTCCATCGACCTGGCGGGAGGCTCCATACCAGACACCTACGTAACCACCGGTTCCGGCTCCCCGTTCGTCTTCGGCGTGTTGGAGGACCGGTACAAGGAGGACAGCAGTATGGATGATTCCCTTGACTTGGCGGTCCGCTCCGTCACGGCGGCCATGAAGAGGGATGCTGCCTCCGGCAACGGCATCGACGTCGTCAAGATAACGAGTGAAGGATATTTCGAGATCCCCGACGAGGAGATCGAGAAGAGAAAGCAGAAGATGAAGCTGAGTTGAACCCCAATCACACCTGGGTGTCGAGCTCATGACGTTGGCTTCGGTCATTAGTGAAGCGAAGGAAATTGTCGAGAAGGTTGTCCCAGCCAGCATAGAGCTTACCCGTATCGAGTTCGAGGGCCCTGTAGTGGTCATTTACACTCGAAACATCGATGTCTTTGCGGACAACCAGGACCTCGTCCGTCAGTTAGCCCAGGGGCTGAGACGCCGGGTAGCCATCCGACCTGATCCTTCACTTCTGATCTCCACGGAGGAGGCTGAGAAGATCATCCGGGGCCTAATCCCGAAGGAAGCGGAAATCACGAACATCTACTTCGAGCCTGAGACGGGAGAGGTTACCATAGAGGCCCTCTCTCCCGGACTGGTTATAGGCAAGCAGGGTACCATACTGAACGAGATCAAGAGACGGATAGGTTGGGTGCCGAAGGTGGTAAGGGCTCCCCCCATACCCTCCAAGACGGTCGAGGAGATCCGCCTGTACTTGAGGAAGGTTCACAACGAGCGGCAGGACTTCCTCCACCGCACGGGGCGCCGAATCTCTAGGGAGCCATCACCGGGGGAGCAGTACGTTCGAGTGACGAGCCTGGGAGGATTTCGACAGGTGGGTCGCTCGGCTGTCCTGTTGACAACGCGGGAAAGTAAGGTCCTGGTTGACTGCGGCGTGGATGTCGGCTCTGTGAACAACGGAGGCCCCTACCTTAACGCCCCCGAGCTGATGCCCCTGGAGTCATTGGACGCTATAGTGCTCACCCACGCACACCTGGACCACTCAGGCATTGTCCCAACTCTCTACAAATACGGCTATGAGGGTCCCATCTACTGCACGCCTCCCACACGAGACTTGGCCTCCCTCCTCCAGATCGACTACATCAAGGTGGCCTTCGGGGAGGGAAAGAAGCCTCCCTACGAATCACCCCAGATCAGGGACGCCGTCAAGAGGACGATCCCCCTCAAATACTCAGAGACGACGGACATCGCGCCAGACATCAGGCTCACTCTACAGAATGCTGGGCACATCCTTGGCAGCGCTACGGCCCATTTCCACATAGGCGACGGCCTCTACAATGTGGCCGTAACTGGGGATATCAAGTTCGAGAGAACGTGGCTCTTCAACCCGGCGGTCAACAGATTCCCCCGCTTAGAAACCCTCATCATGGAGTCCACCTATGGCGGGTATCACGACTTGCAGCCCAGCCGTCAAGAGGCCGCCAAACGGCTGAAGGCGATCGTGGGCAGTGTGCTCCGCCGGGGCGGCAAGGTCCTCGCGCCAGTCTTCGCCGTCGGCAGAAGCCAGGAGGTCATGCTGGTCCTCGAGGAGCTCATGAGAAAGGGAGAAATCCCTCAGGTGCCCGTCCACCTAGATGGCATGATCTGGGAGGCGACGGCCATTCACACGGCCTATCCAGAATATCTGAACAACCAATTGAGGACCCAGATCTTCCAGACAGGGGAGAACCCGTTCCTTTCCTCCATCTTCGAGCGTGTGGACAGTAGCGACAAGAGGATTAACATCTGCGACGACCCCGACCCTTGCGTGGTCCTAGCGACGAGCGGCATGATGAACGGTGGCCCTGTCATGGAGTACTTCAAGGCCTGGGCCGACAACCCTCAGCACGCCCTTCTCTTCGTAGGTTTCACTGCAGAGGGTACGCTGGCCAGGAGGATTCAGAAGGAGAGACGGGAAATCACCGTCAATGACAAGGGGACACCGCTGAACCTACATGTCAAGATGGATCTGGAGACCATCGACGGCTTCTCCGGACACTCCGACCGCCTGCAGCTTCTCAACTACGTTGGTAGTATGGAACCGCGACCGGAGCGGGTCCTCGTCTGCCATGGGGAGGAGCACAAGTGCCTCGACCTCGCCTCTAGTCTGTACAAGAAGTTCGGTATGGAAACCCGGGCTCCCATGAACTTGGAGACCGTGAGGCTGAAGTAGACTCACAAAGACCCTTAAGCTACCGCATCATACCTTCACGCGAGATCCTTGAGGGATAGCCTCTACGAAAGGGTGAAGGACATCATCTCCAGGGATAGTTTCGAGGCCCGGATAGAGGAGGAGATGGAG
>JAJISG010000235.1 GCA_022848835.1 Thermoplasmatota archaeon
AAAGAAGGAAAATCCGCCTTAAGGGATCTCAAGAACGCCTTGAAGGAATCGGAGGCCCACTCGAAAACGGCATCTAGGGGTCTCGATGAACTCAGGACGCAGAAGGAGGCGTTTGAGGCCAAGCTCGAGAGCACGGGAGAAGAGCGGGCGCTGAAAGAGGTAAGGGGATTAGAGGCGGAGATCCTTGAGTTGGAGAAGGAAAAGGAGGCTAAGCTGGCTGGGATGGGGCTCAATGATTCGAGGGTCGGGGACATACTCCAGCCGAAGTTTGACGCCCTGAAGAGAAAGGTCGTGGAGCTGCACGCTTTGAAGAAGAGTATGCGGGAGGAGATTTCGAGGTCAGATAAAGGCATGAAGGAGTTGTCCGCCAGGGTTGAAGAATTGGAGAAGAGGGTAGAGGAGGTGTCCAAGGGCCTAGAGGAGCTGAGGGGCAGCCGTGATTCCCTCATAAAAGCTGTTGCGGCAATTGAAAGAAAAAGGGACGCTCTCAAGGAGAGGAACCTTCAGTTGAGAAGCTCCATGGAGGACTCTAGGGTCGAGAAGGCGAGGCATGAGGCCAAGCTGGAAGACTTGCTGCAGGCCCTGGAGGAATACAGCGACCTCAACATCGAGCTAATTGCGCCCATGGATACTTTGGAGCTCGAAAAGGACATAGCGAGGATGGATGCGGAGATGCACGCTTTGGAGCCCGTCAACATGCGGGCCGTGGAGGACTACGAGGGGGTCAAGGAGAAATACGACGCATTAAGCGGAAGGATAAGCAAGCTCCAGGGGGAGAAGGAGGCGATACTCAAGCTGATGGAGGAAATAGAGCACAGGAAGACCAGCGTCTTCATGGAGGTATTCGAGAACATCGCCATAAACTTCGGGCACATATTCTCTGAGTTGTCCAATGGTGGGTCGGCGGACTTGTTCCTGGACGAGGAGAACCCCTTCGAAGGGGGCCTTCAGATCAAGGCTAGGCCCATGGGCAAGAATCCCATGTACATCGAGCTCATGTCGGGGGGCGAGAAGACCCTCACCGCGCTATCCTTCATCTTCGCTGTCCAGCGCTACCAGCCTGCTCCCTTCTACATATTGGACGAGGTGGACATGTTCCTGGATGACGAGAACCTCCGCCGGGTTTCCGAGCTGCTCAGGGAATCATCCAAGGGAGCTCAGTTCGTAGTTGTGTCGCTGCGCGATAGCCTCATGGCCTCGGCTGATCAGCTCTTCGGCGTGGCCAACGAGAACGGCATAAGCAAGATAATTGGAGTGGAGTTGCAGGAAGTTGGAAATACATCCGGTTGAGATGCTGATAGACCTGGTGATATCCGAGGAGATGGACCCTTGGGACATTGACATAGCTGATATCGCCAATAATTTCCAGGCCAGGGTCAGGGAGATGGCGGCCTTGAACCTTCGCCTATCCGGTAAGACCCTTCTTGCGGCGTCCGTCCTGCTACGGATGAAGTCTGATACACTCATGCTAGACGAGGAGGAAGACGATGGGGGCTGGGATGGGTTCATAGATGACGGCTTGTTCCAGGCGGGCAGCATGGAGGATGACAAATCGAGGGGCGTGATGCAGACTACTCTAACTGTCCCCCCAAGGAGGCGAGCTGAGAGGAAGACCACTGTGTTCGAGCTAATTGAGGCACTGCAGAGGGCCTTGAGCGAGGAGATGATCCGTAAGAACTTCCCCAGGGAGACCAGGCGCAGGAAGATGGTTGT
>JAJISG010000236.1 GCA_022848835.1 Thermoplasmatota archaeon
TCCCAAAGGTCTCTTCCGTACGCTCAGTTTCCGGTAGAATCTTGATCTGCGCGGGGGGCCTCTGCCTCGTCATGATCAAGACCAGAACCGCTACAGCCACAGCCGCGGCCACGATGATTCCTACCCAGTGAATGATTCGCAGCCCCAAGACAGTCAGAAACTCCGCCGATTGATACCTGTATGCCGTCAGACTCAACTCCACCTGGAGCTCCCCGACGTCGTTGTACATTTCCCACCGTACGGGAGCACCTACCTCAGATGACCAGTAGGCAAGCTCGTATCCAGCTGCACCCGGCAGCATTCCCAGAGGCAGTAGCCCCTCCTCCAGCTCTAGAGTCGAGTTCACCACCAGTGTCCCGAAGGTCCCAGCAGGGACATCGAGGCTCTCCTCGCCCTCAGCATGATGTAGGAGGGTGCCGTTTGCTTCAAGGCTTTCGGAGGATTCTGAAGTATTCCCAAAGGCGGCCACCTGAACATAGCCCTGTCCTGTCATCCGAAACTCCTCCTCACCTCGCTGCCCGACTCCCAAGGGAAAGGTCCAGTTGTCATCGGTGTATTCCATCATGGCCGCCTGGGTACCGTTGGCCTCTATCGGCAGCGTTACCTCAAAGCCAGAGGACTCTACCGTTGCGCCAAAGTCCACTTTGAGCTCGGACACTATCCTCAGGGGCCCTAGGCCTTCTCGATCAAGATAGATGCTCGCGTTCAGAGTTATGCTCCCAGAGAAGATCGCATCGGTAGTGACGTTTCCAAAGGAGATTGCCAAACCGCCCTCCGCCTCGACATCGAGGCTTATAGAGGTGTTGTAGACCTCTCGAACGCTGCCGACGATGTCTACCTGCTCCAGCCCCTCTATTCTGATGGTGAGGTTTCCGTGAAGTTCGATATCGATCCCCACACCCTCTCCGTCAGGAAGAACGGCGAGAGAGGGGAGCAGAGTCTCGTATGTCCAGAAATCGCCCTCTGAGTAGGCCGGAAGTTCTATGACAACCTGGCCCTCCGCTGTCTGGGAGGATCCCGCAAGTATCGATATGACGATGAGGAGGGCAAGACCACTTGCAGAGCGCATTCCCATCCTCAATCGCAAGTAGATGCCTTCACTTAAGCCTTTGTTAAATCGTCGGCTACGGACATAACAGAATGCGTTCCATGGTCCATCACCCGGGACCCTCTTTCTCTAAGAAACAAACGCCCATGGTCTTGGCCTTAATCTGGCAATGGTTTAAGGTTATCCCGGCGATTAGCGCACCATGAATGCCAGGACTTCAGGCTTCGTCGCAGTTATCAGTGGCATTACCGCTGTGACGGCAGCCTCACTTAGCTTGGCGGCAGGCACAGGTAAGTCCGATATGTCGCCCATGAGTGGGGTTGGCCCGGTTCCCGCTCTTCTCCTATTAGTCCTCGGCATAATCATCCTGCTCAACGGTATCCTTCTGGTCCTCAGAGTGGGCATACCGATGAGACCCCAGGGGGTCATCATGGCGGTCTACGGCGTCCTCATGGTCCTTGTAGGCACGGCAATGGCCCTGACAGACCTCTTCGCTATGGGTATGAGCATGCTGTCGGCTGCAGCCATGTACATTCTTGGAAGCATCATGATTGCGCTCGGCCCCTTCATGGTGACCCGACGATCGATGAGGATCCCTCTGCAGTCCGAGTGAACCGCGAGCTATTCTTGGAGACTTCCCCCGGATCGGATGAAGAGGGCGCGCAACATAGCCTTCACAGCTGGATGGCTAGGAGTGAGATCCAGCCGGACGCTCCTCGGGTTACAGGAATAGGTCCTCCTCCATCCTCCTGACGAGGTCTCTCGAGCTTCCCCTAGCGACCTCAAAAACGACACCCCTGACGAGGGTCACGGGCACACCATCCAACTTTCCCTTGACCAGTTCAGCAGCAGCCGCAACCTCGTCAACGACGGCCACCATCGTGCTCTTCAGTTCATACCCATAGGGATCCACCAAGCCCCGATAGTCGCGGAAGGGGCTCATTCCTGAGATTCCCAGGGCGACATCCGTCTGGCCCAACCTCCACGGTCTCCCGAAGGTGTCGCTAACCACGACGGCGATTCGGACGGAGAATGACTTCTCCAGCCTCCTCCTTATGGCATCTGCCGTTCCATCCGGGTCTTCCGGGAGAGCAGTGTAGACCTCCTCCTTCCCCACATTGGATCGGTCGACGCCAGCGTTCGCGCAGACGAAGCCGTGGGGCGTTGCCATGATGAAGATACCCCTCCTCCGGTCCATCCTCACAATCCTTGCCGTGTTTCGTAGAATGACCTCCATATGTTCTGGCGTCTTGTCGATGTCCTGGGAGAGCCGGCGAGCGAGTGGTGATGGCCTCACATCGACTGCCCTCACGATCTGCCCCTCGGCCTTGGACACTACCTTCTGGCTCACCACCAGGATGTCGCCATCCTCAAGCAGGAGTCCGAGAGCCTTCAAGGCACCTTCGATGAGGGCCGCAACATCGTCGCCAGGCTTGACGTCCGGAATTCCATCTAATCCGATGATCTCCACCTTTTTCAAAGGGCTCACCTCCTCTCTCGACTAGACAGCTCCTCAATACGCATCGTCATCAACAAGTCCTTCGCCCTGGATGGTCTAGGAGACCTCAGCACGTGAAGGAGGTCTGAAGATTCCCTTACATCGAAACCAGCTTCAGTCCTGTAGGACTCCACTGGAACAGACTTGGTCAACGCAGCTTCGTAAGGGGGCATGCTTCTTGCCTCTTGAAGGACCGTAAGAGCGATGTCAGGTGGGTTCGATATCAGAAGACTCGTACCCTGAGTGGTCATCGAGGGCACCAAGACAACCCTTGGACCGTTCAGAGACCTCCCGAGCAAGAAGGCCAAGTCCTCACACTTGAGGAGCGGTAGAAGACATGGCATCAGCATAGCGACGGTTGTCCTGGGGTCCGCTAGACTCAGGCCTCGCTCGAGGGCGGAGCCGGTCCCCTCGCCCTCCTGCTCGAGGATGCCCTTGACACCGTTCTCATCAGCCAGGGACAGCAGGGTGGAGTCAGGGGATACCATTATGAGATCATCCACCAACCTCGATTCAGCCACCGCCTCCAGGGCGTCCAGTAACATAGCCTCGGTAAGCCTCATGATATCATCCTCGGAGAAAGGAGGACCTGTGCCCTTCCGGGAGTTCTTCAGCGGCCTGACAAGGAGAACTGCTGCGATCCTGGGCTCCGGCACCCGAGTGACCCCCCGTTAGTGCTGCCCCTTGCTAACCAGCTGATGGTTATCAACTAATCGGGACATACGTTGGGGAGCCGCTTCTGACTCCCTCCCCTGTATCGAGACATCAGGCAGTGCAGAATGTAGCGAGTCCGCGTAATGCTGGGAGACATGACAGCTCTGTAGAGAGGGGCTACTTCCGCAGCGCCTAATGCTCCTTCAAACTCCTCCGCTAGACAGATCTCAGAGATCCTGTGAGGGGAATGGTCAGTCGCCAAATATGTACTTTAACTGCACTAGCTTGGGCAAGTATTTTACGAAACACCTGTCTACGGTAATTGTGATCGAAGTGAGGTTCCACGGTAGGGGAGGGCAGGGAGTGGTCCTCGCCTCCGAAATCCTGGCAAGCGCTGCCTTCCTAGATGGGAAGGATGTCCAGAGCTTCCCCTTCTTCGGTGTTGAGAGGAGAGGCGCCCCACTTATGGCCTTCACTAGGATAAGCGACCAGCCTATCAGGATCAGGTCTGAAGTGAAGACACCCCATTATGTTCTCGTGCTAGACCCGTCCCTCGTCAGGGCCGTGGACGTCA
Source organism: Thermoplasmatota archaeon (assembly GCA_022848835.1). GTDB lineage: Archaea > Thermoplasmatota > Thermoplasmata > RBG-16-68-12 > JAJISG01 > JAJISG01. The sequence goes on from JAJISG010000236.1 coordinate 3,775, forward strand.
GCTCCGGTATCAGGAGCGATGGCCTTCTGCTCACTAACGGGCCTCCTGAGATGCATCTGAATGCTAGTTCAAGGTTCAAGACCCTAGTCTTCGATGCAACTTCTGTGAGCCTGGAACACGGTCTAGGGAGCAGGACAGCCCCTATCGTGAATACCGCGATGCTAGGGGCCTTCGCAGCCGCTACCGACCTGATTCGCATCGAGAGCCTAGAAGAGAGCATTCTCGAACTCGTTCCTCGGAAGGCGGAGGCCAATGTCGCGGCCTGCCGGAC
>JAJISG010000237.1 GCA_022848835.1 Thermoplasmatota archaeon
TTATTGTAATCAGCGTGATCAACGTCATGAGAGGGCGGCGGAAATTCTGGGTGAAATTCGAACGGGGAAATATGGCGTTCCATTCACTTCTGACTACGTCTTCGACGAGGCCGTAACCCTGGCTCTGGCGAGAACGGGTCGTAGGGAGATCGTTCTCAAGGTCGGAGACGTTATCTTACCCACTTCGCCTGAGGAGCGTTTCGTGGAGTTGATTCATACTTCCGAGGAGGACTTCGTAGAGGCCTGGGATGCCATGCGCGGCCATGTTGAGGCTGGGTTAAGCTTCACAGACTGGGTTACTGTCCAGCTCGTTCGACGACGAGGAATCGACCTGGTGGTAAGCTTCGACAAGCGCTTAGATGGCTGGGTGCAGAGGATTGGATAGGGGCATGACAAACTCCCCTGATTTTCGAGACATGGGGGGGGTCTTCTGGGATAAGGGACTGCCCGGATTTGAACCAGATTCGCGGTCTGACTCATCAGAGGAATGCGCAAATCAGATCACCTCGAGACACACTGCCACCCAATCATTCGTCGCTTCCGTCTATTGCACACCATAGAAAGCTATAAGGTCCACCAGTGAGGTTCGGTACACGTGGCGACGACAACAATCCAACTGAGTCAGGAGATGAAGAAGACCCTTGAAGGCATGAAACTTCATCCCCGCGAAACCTATGAGGAGGTCCTTAAGCGGCTGCTCGAGGACCTGCACGAACTGAACGAACAGACCAAGGAAGAAATCGACCGGGCAGTCCACGAGATCAAGGCGGGGAAGTACCGCACCCATGACCAGCTCCAGGCCGAATTGGGCTTTTGATGGTATTTGAGATTGTCTGGTCTGACTCGGCAGCGAGACAGTTAAAGAAACTCGACCGGACGATCGCCCGAAGGATTTTCGCGAAAGTGGGTGAACTCCGAGAGAATCCCTTCCCCCACGTCAGGAAGCTCGTGAACTCCCCCTATTATCGCCTTCGGGTCGGCGATTATCGAGTCATCATGGACATCGTACGGGGTGAGCTGCGGATTCTCGTCCTGAAGGTGGGGCACCGGGAGTCTACGAGCACTGATCGGTCCGGGGCAGCCCATCCGTGGCTACAAGGCGCGCACTGGAGGGAATAGGAGGACTTTCGGGAGACCGTGAGAGGAGAGCGCGTCTCGACGTGGGTCTGTCTCGCCTTGGACGTGAATCACGCTCCCACCAACTGGCTGTTCCTCTAGCTAGATCTTAACCGCCAAGACGTAGAACGTCATCTCTCGCTCCCCTTCGAACTCCTCCTGCTCGGTCGAATATTGGAGAATCTGAAAACCCACGTCCGAGAGCATGCGACGATAAACATCGGGGCCGAAGTGCGACCAGTACATTCTGACCCCGAAGGTCTGGTATTCCTCCGTGCCTACCCAATCGTCCGAACCTAGGGTCGCAAGGAGGAGACCTCCTCTTCTCAACATCCTGTAGATCCGCCGAAAGAGCGATCCGTGTTCATCGCGGGGAAGGTGAATGATGGCGTAGAAGGAGACAACGGCGTCGAACATCTCATCGGGAAAGGACGCTCGCATGATGTCTCCCCCCAAGAGCGTGGCTTGCGGGACGAGCCTCCGAGCCCGCTCAATCTGTCTCCTCGCGATGTCGACGCCCGTGACGCGATGGCCCCTCGAGAGGAGGAACCTTGTGATCGGGACCCCCGAACCGCAGCCGATGTCGAGGATGTGGGATCCTGAGGGAGACGTGCGAGGAGGGGTTCGAGGTATTTCTCGTTCGATTGCTTCATCTCCATCCTGGCCTCTGTATAGGCCTCTGCGATGCGATCGTACCCCTCCCGAACGGTTTGCTTCTCCTCTCTCATCTTCACCCGTCTCTCTCCACCCTCGACGGAGGGTCCTGTGTGCTCGCTATGACGGCTTGATGGGGCTGCCCGGATTTGAACCGGGGTCACGGACTCCCAAAGCCCGAAGGATCGGCCAAGCTACCCTACAGCCCCTTGCTGGAATAGAATAGGGAGGCGGAGTTAAACCATTACTCTTCCGGGGAGCTGGGGGATGAGAGGTCCTTGACCGCAAGCTTCACAGCTTCCCTGCTACGATGTTGGGGTCGCCAGCCAGTGGCCTTCAGCCTGCTGATGTCCAACCACATGTTCCTAACGTCTCCTATCCAACCACGACCCTCATCCACACCTCCAGTCCATCCATACTCGACACCCTCCAGGCCCATGGATGAGCATACGGTATCCGCCACTTCTTCTACGGTGATCTGATCCTCACTCCCAATGTTGAAAACTTCATAAGGATCGGAGCCCGCTTTCCATCCAGCCAGCAGCCCGGAGATACAGTCATCTATGTGGTAATAGGACTTTCGTGTGCCGGGCTCCTTCCCGAGAATCTCCAATTCCCGGGTATTCTGCCGGAGCTTCTGCACGAAGTCGTAAGCCACGCCATGCGTGGACCGGCCGCCTACTACGTTGGCAAAACGGAAGGTGACGGCCTTGAACCCGAAGGTATGGCAATATGAGGAGATAAGGGCCTCGCAGGCCAGTTTCGACGCGCCGTAGATCGAGATGGGCTCCATGGGGGAATAGTCCTCCGGTGTTGGGACGACGGCGGCCTCCCCATAAACGGTGGAGGTCGAGGTGAAGATCAGGGAGGTGACCTCTGACCGCCTCATGGCTTCCAGTAGGAGATGTGTGACCTCTACGTTCTGCTCCAGGTCCACTCGCGGATCCGTCAGGGCCTTTCTGATGTCCTGATTGGCGGCTAGATGGAACACAGCATCACAGCCTGTCAGGGCGTCACCAAAGGAATCCTTCAGCAGGTCCCGCACAACCAACTCGAAGTTCTCATTCCCCTCACAAGCCGCTAGGAATTCCCGTCGACCAGAGGAGAGGTTGTCCAGAACTCTTACCTGATAACCCTGGCCGAGGAGGGCCTCACATAGGTGGCTACCGATATACCCGGCACCACCTGTCACCAACACCTGGCCTCCTTCCCTCAACGTCGTTCCCTCCCCACGTTCTCCAGATATCCAACTAGCTCCTCCGCAACGCGGCCCCTGTGAGATATAGCGTTTTTCTCCGTTAGGCTCATCTCGGCGAAGGTCCTTGTGTGACCTCTGGGAACAAATATGGGGTCGAAACCGAAGCCCCCGAGCCCCCTCTCCTCCTCCGCAATAGCGCCTGGGCAATGACCCTTGAACACGACAGATCTGCCGCCTGTCAACAGCCCGAAACAGGCCTCGAAGGTCGCTTCCCTGTCCCGCATGCCTTGGAGAAGCCTCAACACACCGCCACATCCGATCGTCCGATAGACGTAGGAGGAGTAAACCCCTGGAAAGCCTAGAAGGGGGCGAATGAAGAGACCCGAGTCGTCCACCAGCAGATCGTCTCCCAAACGCGGGGAGAGCCATTCGAGGGCACTCACGACCACCTCTCTCAGGGTGTCGCCCTGGACCTCTGGGTAGGAAGTCCTGACACGGTCTACCTGAATGCCTCTCTCACGCAACATCTTCGAGACCTCACGGAACTTCGCATCGTTGGATGTCACGAACCTCGTAAGTACACTTCCCGACATCGTGATATCCGAGATGTCCTTAAATGCTTCATCCTGTTCCTCCACGGAGATAGGAAGACATTATCGATGATGTGACCCCTCTAGGGGCAGTTTTACGCTTGTTCTTTTATCCCGCAGCGTCAGTCATAGGGAGCCTATCAGGGCCTCTCCGATCATTCCCAAGAGGAAGCCCAATATTGCGCCGAGAGTGGGAATCCAATGTTTTCGCTGATGCGCCAAGGGAGCCACGTCATGGAATAGGCCGTACAGGATGCCGCCAGCGGCGAAAAGGAATAGCCACGAGATGAGGCGTGGGTGAGCAGCCAAGAGGAAAAAGCCCAGGACACCAGCCATGGGGCCAAGCCCAACGAGGACTGCCAGGAGGCCAAAGATGCGACGGCGGGACCAGTTCGATTCCTTCAACTCGCGGTAGGAGTTGAAGCCCTCGGGAAGGTTCTGGAAGCCGATGAGAAAGGCCAGAAACGGGCCCAGAGGCCCCCCCATGCCGAATGCCGCCCCGAGTGCGATCGATTCAGGCACGTAGTCCATGGTCATCGCCATCACCTGCCCCGCCTTCTCTCCCCTGATCTCAACTGCGTAATCTATGAGCAGAAAGACTACGGCACCCCCCGCGAAGGCGAGAGTAAACTCCGGGATCGTGGTCCTCTCCAGTCCCTCCGGCACGAGAACCAGGGCTATGGCAGAGAAGAGGATGCCTCCCCCAAAAGCAACGATGCCATGAAGCAGGTCCTGGCGGAAGTGCCCCCGCCGAAGGTGTTCCCTACGTGCCAGTAGCCCACCTAGGGGTATCGCAAGCCCAGCGAGAAAGGTGTACAGCAGGACTAATGCAAGTGTGTTCATAGTGCCTCAGGGGGACCGGAATACCCTCGTCCTAAACCTAATGATTTCGGTGCTAGCTGAGGACCTCTGTTACCCAGAAGCCCGTTTATCGTGGGCAAGAGACAACCCATTCAAGGTGAGGGGCTCACCACTGCTCACCTTTTGCCAACGTACCTACCCCGTTTCTCAATCTCCCCCACCTTGCATATGACGGTTTCCGCCCCATTGTAGGCATCTCTGTAACCCCGAAGCACCTCGTCGAACAGGCCCATCATATCCGAATGAGCGCTCATGAAAGCCTCTCGCAGCAGGTGTAGGTCCACCCCCTTCGCTTCGATATCGCCGCTCTTCTCTCCCAAACCGAAGTCCACCAGATACAGCCTATCCCCACGGAGGATCATGTTCGAGGTTGTCAGGTCCCCGTGGATGATGTCCCCAGCGTGGAGCCTTCCTGCCAGGAGGCCCATCCTGTAGCAGAGGTCCCTCGCGCCACCGGCCCCTGAGGTGAGCACCTCCTTGGCGGTGGGACCCTCTACGAACTCCAGAACGATTCTGTTCTCCGCCAGATCCACATCGTAGAGAATGGGCACGGGAACTCCGAGCCTCCTGGCTTCCCTATAGAGGCGGACCTCCGTCTTTATCCTCGAACTCCTCAGGGCTGAATCGAGCTGGGGATGTCGGTAGCCCTTGGTGCGCCTCCACTTCTCCACAGACCGCCTGCCCATCCACTCCTTCAGCTCTAGAACCGCCTCCGCCCCTCTCTTGATCAGCACTGGCAGCAAGATTGAGACGAGCGTAGAAAAAGCTTTTCACCCTTCTGGCCAGATCCGAGTGGGCAACTGGATTAAAGCCTCTGGGGAGCCTGGAGTTGTAGAAAGAGCGCTGCAGGCGGTTGTCGAGGACCACCACGGCAGCCACGTCTTCCGGGCCGCGGATGCAACGACCCGCACACTGGACCAGCCTGTTGAGAGCAGGATAGAGGTAGGCATATTCATAGGCCTTGACCCGTCCGAAACGCCGAGAGTAAAAGGATCGAAGGGCCTCAATCTCTAACTGTGGTGGGTTCAGCGCCAGGCCCGCCACGATTACGCCCCGCAAGAGGTTTCTAGGATAGTCAATTCCCTCGGAGAGGGAGCCTCCTTGGACTGCCATCAGCAGACGACCGCCATCCTTCCCTCCCAACTCTAGGGCCTTAAGTAAGTCCTCCTTCTCCGCCTTCGTCTGATCCCTCCTCTCCCATAGAAGGCTCTTAGGTGGACCGAGACGCCATAATAAATTCCCAATCTGGCGCGCCATCTCATAGGAGGGGAAGAAGGCCGCCACATTCCCAGGAATGGAGGAGCAGAGCGCGTAGATCTCCCTCGCGTAGGCCTCGTAGCTCTCTGGACGTCGTCTATAGGAACTCGACAACTCTCTGGAGGCCAGAAGCAGCCTGTTCTCTGTAGGGAAATCAGGCTTGTAACTGCGTATCAAGCTCCTACCTGGGGGAAGACCCAGAAGGTCGATGTACATCTCGCCTGGGTGGAGGGTACCGCTCATCAGCAGGGCCGCATGAACACTTCTGAAGACCTCGCGGGTGGCCGGTCTGGAATCCAGAGACACAAGCGAGAGAGAACCGCCGTCCCTGGGGGAGAATATGCGCAGGCGGTCAGTGGCCCTCCACCTCTTCAGAACTAGGATCACATCATTGATGAGGGGACGTTGGACCGGCGGGAGATCCAACTCAGACCTCTCAAAAGTGGAGGCCAGCTCCTTGGACGGGTATCGAATTCCAGGCGAAGGCAGACAACGGGACAGCAGTCGATCGAGGAAATCGACCGGCACCTTGGATTCGCCTCCTATTACCCGGGACTCGCGTTTCAGTATATGGGCCATTGAGGCCATGTACCTGGCCGCCTTCCCAGAGCCTAGCTTCATGGCCATCAGCTCAAGCCCCTCCGCACTCATCCTCGTTGAGAGGGTTTCTCGAGAGCGGGAAGGCAGGTTGTGAGCCTCGTCCACGACCACCACGATCTCCTCTAGCCCAACACCCAAGGAGCGGAGGATATGGCCTCGCTGATGGCTGAAGAGGTAGTTGTAATCACAGACGAGGACATCGGCCCTTCTTGCTGCCTCCATTGAGGTCTCATAGGGGCACACATTGAAACGCCGAGCCAGGTCGATGACCTCCTGGACGTGCAGGACCTGTCTGAGCAACGCCTTTGCGACCGATGTCACCCGTGACCTCCCTCCCGTTGAAGGGTGGTAGGGGTGGTCCACACACATTGCATCCCGGGCGATGATGTCTGCCCCAGTTGGCGAGCCCCCTCTCACCATCATGCGAAGGGTCTCGATGGCAATCCTGTGCTGACTTCTGCGACAGGTCGTGAACAGGACCTTTCTTCCCGTCTCCAGGCCACCTTCGACCGCGGACGCGAGGGCGACAGCCGTCTTTCCCAGGCCAGTGGGGGCTTGGGCTAGGAGAATCTCACCCCGCCTCATGGCAGCCCTAGCATCCTTCAGGAACTCAGCCTGACCTCTCCGGGGGATATCGTAGGGAAAGAGGCTCTTCCGCATGACGACGTGGTCATAGAGGGGACGCTAGACCTGAAGCTATCCACTGCAGGTAGTCTGACTTCCATCTTAGGTTAAGAGGCTTAAGGGGCGGGGTCGTAGACAGGCTGGTGAAGAACTTCCAGATCCGAAGAGAGTTGCATCAGGGTGTGTAGTCCTTAGACAGCGTAGTGCAGGGACTTGAGGAGTCTACGGCCCTAGTCCGGCTCTTCAACGGTGAGGAGGTGCTCAGGGCATTTTTATCCCATACAGAGGTGGAGGTGGCGCCCTTCAGAGGCTACATGTGGGTGAATACTGACGGGGGACGCATCGTGGTGTCTCGCGACTACCTTCGGGAAGCCGAGGAGGTCCTCCTATACCTTGACCTCATTCACGAGATTGTCCACCTACGACAGCTCTCCCAAGGAATGGAACTCTTCGATGAGAAGTACTCCTATGATCAGCGGCCCACGGAGCTCGAGGCCTACAGGGTTACCTTGGAGGAAGCCCGTAGCCTGGGACTCTCTGACGACTTCATCCGGGAGTACCTCAAGGTGGACTGGATGACAGATGGGCAGCATCGTAGACTGCTGAGAGCCCTTGAGCTCCCCCCCTAAGCCAAAGGAGGCCAGATCTTGAATCCATTCCTCTGCCCGAACCGCTCGAGGATGCCCATGACGTGGCGACCCCCGATCCTGCCTATTGTATTCATTATGGCCTTTACGATCGTTGGCATCTTCGAGAATCCCCAGAGGGTCTCATCTATCTCCCTGAGGATGCCCTTCCAGCAGCGGTAGGCGACGTTGAATCTGGCCTCGTCGATCATCTCGTCCGGGCGGTAGAAATCTTCACCCCTCAGTACGCCGATAGGCACAAAGGAGAGGGGCGCGACGATGAAGTGCGGGTTTGAGGAGACCTTCTCCATCCTATCCATCAAGACGCAGGTGTCGTAAGCGTCTTCCGGGGTCTCTCCAGGAAGGCCGATGATGGCGGTGAGGGCCGGGTACCAGTAGTTGTCATTCAGTATCTTTATGGAATCGAGGACGACCTCTGGCCACTCCGACGGCTTGAACGGGAGGAGCTTCCTGGGCATGACCTTCTCGACCAGGGTGACGCTACCCGTCTCCAGACCGGACTGAAGGCCGATCCAGTTGTCCGATCTGACTCGGAGAATCTTCGTGAGGTCCGCAATGAGCTCCGGGTCGGCGCAGACGGAAGACAGGGTCCCGTGGGTGGGATTTCCCGACGCGATGCCCTTCACGTCCATGACGGTCTGAAATATCTCCTTGATGGCGTCGCTGTTGGGCTGCATCGTTTTGTAGTCTTCCACCTTGTAGAGGAAGATGTCGTCGGAGTGAAGCCAGGCGTTGGTAAGACCAGCCCGGGCGTTTATGGAGGCCTCGTGCTGTATGAACTCTGTGGAGAAGTACCTTAGCCTGCGCAGGGTCACCTCGCAGAACTGGCATCCCCTTCCACACCCCCTCATCACCTCTACCATCCCGTGCATGCTGGGGGCGACGATGGGGGGGATCTCCTCTAACCGCGGTGGATTCAAGGGCTCCGGAATCCTCTCCGGCGCCGTGCCATCCATGATGTCCTGGAATATCTCCCCGGCCACGTGGTCCAACTCCCCCGCGACCAGGTGGTCTATGCCGAGCCTGTCCTTCTCCTCGGGCCGGAAGCCGAAGTGCCAGACACCGGCGCCGCCCAGGACGACCTTGAAATTTCTGTTCCCATCCGGGAGGCTCAAGCAGAGTTCCTCAAAGCACGCCTTGGTATACGGGGTCAGCGTGCCTCCATTGGTGAAGCTCATGCTCACAGGGCCAAGGCCGAGGGGGTCCATGGAGTGAATGCCGACGATTTCCGTCTCCGGCCCGATGAACCTGTTCACATGCCGAGGATGGGCCACCACCAGCTCCTCCCTCTCGAAGGTCCTGAGAAGGGCTGCTTCGAGCTTCCTGAGGCCGTAGGGGGCGTACCGGGCCTCGCCCTTTGTGTGGGGAGGACTTGGCGCTAGAGCCCTGAAGGCCAATCTGGACTGCCAGAAATCGGTGGGTATGCAACTGAAGAATGTTGCCAAGGGCAGGTCCCTGAAGTCCGTCATAAGGGTGTAATCTGCTGTCAGGACTATTCTGGCCATCGTCTTACTCCCGAGTACGGTCTACCCATGGGCCCTACCCACTGGGATAGTGGGCCTCCCTGCCGGCCCCCATTCTTCTCTCCTCCGTCCCCATGGCAACCTCCCCTCGCATCTATCCTCCAATCGAGTAGACGAGGGCACGCAATTCTCCCAATCAAGGTTGGCATGAACTTAAACTTTTTCCCGTCACCCTGAGCTGGGCCGACTGGAGGGAGATCACCTGTCAGAAGGACGCCTGTGAACGTCCGCTCTTTCCTCCCATGGCCAAAATAGAAATAGAGCAGGACTGTAGATGGAGGGATGAGTTGGTATGGCTATCCTGTAGTCCGTAGGAGCATCCAGTTCAGCAGAACGGAGCTTCGGCACATCCTGCTAGCAATGGTCGTACTAACGATTGCCTTCACCCTCGCCTTCTCGAGGGTCCTCTCTTCGGGGGAGCTCAGCTTGGCTGACAGGCTGATATCAAATCTGCTCCTGGCTTCGATAGCAGTTCCCACAGGCTTCCTGCTTCATGAATTAGGCCACAAAGTTGTGGCCCAGAGATATGGCTGCCTGGCCGAGTTCAGATCCTACCCCCGCGGCCTGTTCCTGGCGCTGATAACTGCCCTGCTGGGGTTCCTCTTCGCTGCTCCCGGAGCCGTAGTCATCAGCGGATATGTGGACAAAAGACAGAACGGGAGAATCAGTATCGCTGGTCCTCTGGTCAACCTGGGAATCGGTGCGGGTTTCTTCGCCCTATGGTTCATTCTTCGAGGAACCGGCGTAGATCCCGTTATTGTGGGAAGCATGAGCCTCCTGAGGCTCACGTGGGGAGTTGCTTTCATTAACCTCCTGTTGGGCGCCTTCAACATGATGCCGTTCCCACCCTTAGACGGATCAAAGGTCTTGCGGTGGGATCTCAGAGCCTACGGTCTCCTCCTGGCCGCCATCATCGGACTCCTGGTCTCGCTGTATTTCCTTTAGTCACTGATGTGACTGGAGACCAGTCAGACTTTCGCCCTCTGTTCAGGACAAGCGCTCGCTCTGGCTTCTTGCCACTGGAGGAGGGACCTCGAAGTTCACTGGTGACTTAACCAACCTTCTCCCACTTCTCCAGCTCTAGCACGCTGGAAAGTGTCCCTCCCCTTCTGATCTCCTCTCGAATCCTGTTCTCCCGTTCGAGGACGTCCAGGGCTCTGTTGGCAATCTCCACGCCTGTCTCCTGTGGGACAACGACGACGCCGCTCTCGTCTCCGATGATCCAGTCCCCGGTTCGAACCCGCTGCCCGCCGCACATGATCTCCGGGCCAATCTCTCCATGGCCCTTGGGCTCTCCTGCATGGGGCACTATCCAGCGGGCGAAGACTGGGAAATCGATCTCCAGGATTGTGTCGATGTCTCTGGCGGCCCCTTCGATGACCACGCCTGCCACCCCCTTCACTTTGCAGCTCCACGAGGCTAGCTCCCCCCAAACAGCGGTCCTGCCTCCGCCAGCGTCTATCACGATGACCGTCCCTTCACCTGCCTTGTCTATGGCCTCCACGGGCTTAGCCCAGTCACCATCAGCCGTCTTCACCGTCAAGGCCCTCCCCACCATCTTCGTGTTCCTATTGATTCTGGGGGTGAGACCCTCCATGGGTCCTCTCTTCTGCATAGCGTCAGCGATGTTGGGAGTGGAGACCTTGCTGAAGGCTTCATAGAGCTCATCCTGAGCGTACTTCTTGTAGAGACTCGTGGGGATGGCCCTCTTCTCCCGCATGGCCTTCCTGATTCTGGTCGTCGCCTCGGTCACCTTCGGCTCCTTGATGATGGCGCCCCCGACGATGATGATACTTGCTCCCGCCTTCAGTGCCTGGGCCACCGTCTCTGAGTTGAGACCACCGGCCACGGCGATGGGTATTTTCACCGCTTGGGATAGGGCCTTCAGCTCCTTCAGCGGGGTCCTGGCTATCATCTGCTCATCGATACTCACATGGTGGCAGAGGTAGTCCACGCCTAGGGACTCTACCTCCTTGGCTCTGGCGACCTTGTCATGAACCGCCATCAGGTCTCCCATTATCCTGGCACCGTATCTCCGGGCCGCCTTCACGGCTTCAAGGACCGTGGCGTCGTCGGTGACCACCATGACCGAGATCACCTCTGCCCCCGCCTTAGCTGCAATCTCCACCTCGAAGGCCCCGGTGTCCATGATCTTGAGATCGGCCACGATTGTCTTGCCTGGAAAGGCTCGTTTGAGGTCTCTTACAGCCTCCATACCCTCGCTCTTTATCAGGGGTGTGCCTGCCTCCAGCCAGTCCGCTCCCCCCTCCACCGCCTCCTTCGCTGCCTCCAGGGCCCTCTTCAGATGCATGAAGTCCAGGGCCACCTGCAATACTGGCCTCTCCAACATTCTGTGTTCCATTATCCTGACGATGTTAAAGCTTTGTCTGAAGTTGCAGCCCGCGACTCACCCTAACCTAGCGTGCAGCTCCAGCCGCTGCAATGAAGGAGAGAATCTCGGTTGATAACAATGAGAAAAACATGATAAGCAGTCGCTCAGCTAGCAGGGGCGTGGCCCAGGCCGTGGAGGCTTCTGACAGGGTAAGGTGCCTGACGGGTATTGACGGGCTAGATAACATCCTCAACGGCGGCATACCGAAGGGGAACACGACCCTGGTGACGGGTACGTGCGGTACCGGAAAGACCTCGTTGGGCCTGGAGTTCATCCTCCACGGAGCAGAGGAAGAGGAGGTGGGCATCTTCATCACGGCCACCGAGACCTCTGAAAAGCTCATGGAGAGCATGATACCCTACGACTTCTTCCGGCCGAAATTGCTGAAGGAGGGAAAGGTGGAATTCCTTAGCCTCCATGAACTGTACAAGACGGCTGGGATAAGCGGGCCAGAGATCGATAGTAAGGGGGCTGCTAGCCTCATCAAGGCCGTTGTGGCTGCGGTAAAGAAGAGGAAGGCAAAACGGCTCGTCATGGACTCGGTCACCTCCGTCTGTGCCCGGCTATCGACGGAGGATAGGATCAGGGAGTTCATCACGGGGTTGAGCCATGCCCTGGCGAAGGAGGGATGCACCGCCATCCTGATCTCGGAGGTACCCGCTGGATCGGACATCTACTCTCCCTATGGCGTGGAGGAGGCGGTGGTCGACGGTGTGGTCCTCTTGGGAAATCTGGAGAGGAGAGGAGACCTCCTCAGAACCCTCCAAGTGGTGAAGATGAGGGGGGCCACCCACTCCAGGGCCAAATACGTCCTGGACCTCACCTCTTGCGGCGTCCTTCTCGCCCCCCTGCTGAAGGGAGGAGGTTGATTGGCTTCGACGACGGATAGCATGGGCAAACTGCAGGAGATGCCGCCCGCATCGGCCATAGCCCTGCAGATGGGAGCCAAGCACTACTTTGACGCCGTGCGGGCCCTGTTGGATGTCTTCGCGCCCAGGAAGCACCTCCACTCTATCTACGTCACGGCCACGATCCCCTCCAAGTCCATCATCAGCGCCTTGGAGGTTCTGGACGTGGATCTGAAGAGAACCCATTTTGTCGACTGTGTCTCCAGCATGATGATGGGCTTCAGCGAGAAGGACGAAGGAGCGGTGTATGTGGAGAGCCCCACCATGCTAGAGAACATACTACTCAAGGTGGAGTTCCTGATCCGGAAGCTCGATGGTGCGGACTCGGTGGTCATCATCGACTCCATAAACTCCCTCGCAATCCACAACAGCCTCAAGATCCTGTCGGAGTTCCTACACATCCTCATCAACCACCTGAGGTCCAGGAACGCCTACACCGTCATTTTCGCCATGGAGGAGTACACGACTGAGGAGGTAGAGAACATCCTCAGCCTGGTGTGCGACGAGACCGTGAACTTCACCGGCTAGACGAATACCACTAGTGAGAATTGCGGGGGAGGCTTTATTTGGACATCTACAGACGGAGAGCCCGTAGGGAAACCTACAGGAGGACAGAACTTGAGAACAAAATGGGCGATCCGAAGGGATCAGGCTGGCGTATCGCCGGTAATTGCTACCATCCTCATGGTGGCGATCACCGTCGTACTCGCTGCAGTCCTATACGTCATGGTATCAGGACTGGTTTCTGGTCCCGGGTCGACGCCGCGAGCAATGGGTATAGCCGTTTCGAAGAGCTCTGACGGCACGAACTGGCAGCTCACCATCTCCAGTGTAGATGCGGGGCTGGCTCGTGAGAACGCGTTCCTGACGGTCTTCAGACTCGACGGAACGGTCGTACTGCAGAAGACGGCATTCAGCGCCCTCAGTGGGGCGCAAAATGCGTCGTTTGAGCAGGTCGACACCAGCGCCACCAGCATCCAACCTGGTGACAAGGTCCTACTGACGGTAGACTTCTACGTCGCTGGATCGAGCTACCAGATCGCGGACGCCGACCAGGTCCTAGCCACGGGCATACTGCAGTAATTCGGGCGAGAATCCTCGCCCCCCTCCCCTTTTTTTTCTTTTATCTCTAATCTATA
>JAJISG010000238.1 GCA_022848835.1 Thermoplasmatota archaeon
CCAACCATCGGAACTTCACTTCGCTCACCCCTTCACCGACGAAGAGGGTCTTGATCCGTTCCATCATCGTTGGGAGTCGAGAGTGGGGCCCTTTAGAAGCATGTGCACAATTGTCACTGGTGATAGTTTGAGCGACCGCCCCAGGGAGGTCCGTAGCTCTTCCCCTGATTGCGTCCACACGGCCCGGAACCCCCTCGGCTTCCGGAAGCAGGGGAGGTCCGCGACCCATCCTACCTGCCGCTACTTGCAGCCCCCAGAGGGCCTCTCTCGGCCTCGTTATCACGAGTTTCCTTTCATCAGGACGAATCGCCGAACGACGGTCTTCAATCGGGGGAGGTTTCGCGTAGCTTCGAGGCTAGCCCGTGTAACCCCTGAGTGGTGCGGTAGACTGACCAGAACAGGAGCAGTCCAAAAGCTCGTAGGGACACGGTGACGAAGGACTCAAACTCCGGGAATGGGAAGGCGATCCGCGTCGAGGCAAGAGCGAAGCCGAAGGCAACGACCGCGCTCAGGACAAAGAGAGCGGCGGCCAGCTTCAGTCGAGACAGAAGTCTCGACGGAACGAGGGAGACCACGATAAGGTAGAGCAGGAGGGCCAGCAGAAGGGCGACAACAATTCCCACTCCGCCCAGAATCAGGAACACCGTCGCACTACGTGCGAGGTATTCGTCAAGCCCTGAAACGGATGGTAGCAGAAGAAATGGCAGAAACATGCTGACCGCTCGCGTGGTAACGAGAGCCACAACGGCCGCGATCAGAAGGAACAGGCTGCTCCTCATGCTCCTCTCACGGACCAGTCCAGCTTCGCCCCGATGCCGGTACATTGTCGAGAATCCAATAAGAAAGATGATCGCATACGTGGCTGAGAGAACTCCGGGTATGAGGCTGAAGGCAAATGCGTATAGCCAGAATTCCTGAAAGTCCAAGGGAGACATGGGAGACATGCGCCACAGGATTAGTAACCTGAAAGCGCCGAAGACGATTGCACCGACATAGATCAGGAGGGCCCAACTGACGAGCTTGAGCCCCCATCTGGTCTCGGTGTCCGTGTGCATGGCCACGAATGGCCGGGATAGGGCTTGTCACGGGTTAAACCCTCACCTCGGATTCACCACAACAAACTCGCCGAAGATCTGCAGCCCCCGCCGCACTCCAGACGGGGGGTCCGTCCTCTCCCCTGGATCGCCCCGGCTTGCCTGAAGACCCCGGCGGGACGGGGAGGAGAGGGGTAGGGTAGGTCCTGGGATACCCGGGGGGGCCGTGAGGGGCCTCTATGGGCCTCGTTTCGGGGACTTTCGTCTCAGCCGCTAACGGAAGAGCTACGCCATGCCTTTCCGAGGGCTCACCATCAGCCACCAGATGCCAACGCCGACCAAGATCCCTCCCATGGCCACCGCGGACAGTCCCACTTCGAGGAGTGGCACACACCCCCAGCTCCACATTAAGCACCCGTGACTACCTGTCAACCGCAAGCCATACCAAACCGTCAAGAGGCCGAAGAACACAGCGAGTAGAATCCTCGCGCCGCGCCACGCCTTGGCCCTGGGTTTCTTAGGCCCCTTTTCTCGCCAGGACCACCTCCAAAACTCCCATCCGTATTTCTCTCCATGGCGCCAGATCGGATTCCGGGTCCTCCTCTGCGGGCTGCCCATTGCCTCTTCTCGATTATCCCTGCTTCTGTACTACGCCACTTGAAGCATGAATTGTGCACGCCCATTTATCAGTGTCTCCTCCGATCCGGGAGGACTAAAGAGTGGGTCCTATTCTTCCCAGGCGGTTCCTCCGTCGGGTGGTTCATGCCCCCCTCCGGACCTGCCATCCTCACTTGAAGAACCCCGGCGGGACGGCGAGGAGAGAGGGCATGACCCATCCTACTCGGGACCATTACGGAGCCTTTATGCATCTGGACTACCAGGAAGCCTGCAGTAACTCTTCTTACGCCTGGCAGGCAATGTCAGGCTGAAGCCTCCATGTCCGATTTGAAGATCGTCGTTGTCGAGGCCTCTGAGACAGATTTAGACGCCATCGCTTCCTTCTTCTGGGAAGCCTGGAGGGAAGCTGGCCCAGACGCGCCAGGTTGGGCGGGGGCGAGCGAGGATGTGATGGAGGAAATCACGACCCGGGAGAGCATACTGAAACACATGGGCAGTGCCGACCGCGGGATATTTCTCGCCAAGGAGGGCGACCGGGTTGTC
>JAJISG010000239.1 GCA_022848835.1 Thermoplasmatota archaeon
ATCGGGGAAGGACGAACGCCACTATTTCGGTTGATAACGAAGAGTCGGAAACCCTCGTATTCCTAGAGGTTGCCCAAACTTCCCGGATCGATGTTTAGGACCTTCGTGAACCACTCCCTTTGAGCTTAGTTATCATCCGATTCATCCTTGGGACAGCTGGCAATGCCAAGGCACTATGGCTTGAGCAAGGAGCGGAATCGAAACAGAAATACGGTAATCAGCAGAGAACGCCTCCTGTGTATAGACGGCATTACGAGCTTACAGGTGGGCCACACGACCACGCGTTTTACAGCCTATCGGCATGCTTTTCCAATAGATGTCGCGCATAGGCCACAAGTGTCTCCGGTTCGGCTGAACAGAAACGACACGCCTTGCGTCCACCGTGTCCGCTCCTCGGTCGAAGATGTCGATCAGATCCTATCTTTGCCACGAAACGAGGATCCACTTTCTTCTCTTCACTCTTCATACTAGACGCTCCAGGGGAAAGGGCAGGGGTCTCGGGACTCTTTCGTTCTCCACCGTGAACTCTTATCATTCTTCATGGACATTCCTTCTGACTGTTGGTTAGTCAGGTCTGTATCTTTTCACGCAGCCTGGGACAATATTCGTGGCAGATGTCGCACCAGGCGCCCTTTGGGCGAGGTGTATGCCAGTACCAGAGATGGGAGCATCGTCTACACAGTTCCCAGGGTTCCTTGCTCATACAGATCCCAGAGTTCAGGTGTTCAAGTTTCAGCCGATCCAGTCACTCACCCATTTAACGAAGCGATAGCGGATAACGTTGTTGGAAGACACGGCAAATCAGGTTCGGTAACCTATCGTATTGGCAAAGGATTAATCAGTCGCTGCCCCTTTCATCGCGGTGCAAGACATCGAGAGGCCCAGCAAAGGCGAGATAGATCGTCTGCTAGAGCGATATGGGAGGCTTAGAAGGCGTATTGTGGACTGGGACCTGCGCCATCTTGATGAGCAAACAAACTATCCCGCGCCCTTTGGTGAAGTAATCTCTCTGATCCTTGACCATCAGGGACGCGTCGCGGCGGTGAAACGTAGTGGACCACAGGAAGACATCTACGTATTGCCGCAGGGAAGAATAGATGAGGGGGAAGGAGTCGAGGAGGCCGCAGTAAGGGTGGCTTTGGAGGCTACTGGGATGGAGGTGAAGATAGTGGAAGTGGCAGCTATTCACCGTGCGCGAATCCGGTTCAAAGGCGGGAGTGTGGAGCGGTGGTACTTCATCGTACTGTGCAGTTCCCTCATAGATGGGGATGAAGCCCATGATGCGGGCGATGACAGGGAGGCAAAGTTCGTGAAGCTCCCCATTGAAATGCCTTTAGAATGGGCCCGATCTCAGTGGTATCTCTGGGTCCTGAAGGATGCTGGGCTTCTTCATCCTCATGCCTTCCTTTTGGGGAAGGCCCCCTCGTAAATGGAAACTCCCTGCTGTGGGCGCTCATGGTGTTCAATCCTGTTGAGGAGATCTAAAGTTCCTTCATGAGGACCGTGAACATTATTAGGATGGGATCATAGAGGAATGGCGGCTAGTAGGCGGAAGGCACGAGGAATGAGGGAGGTCGCCTTCCAACAGTCGCGCTCAGAGGAATGGGTTGGTGATGAACGATGGCCGGAGATAAGAGGAAGCTAAAGGGCCTCGGGTCAGTCGAGAGTACCGAGCCCGTCGAGGTGCGAGAAGGCATCGCTAGGAGAACACTGGTGTATGGCGAGAGGGTGCTCGTAGCTCACTGGGAGATTCATGCTGGGACGCGGTTCGGAGAGCACAGCCACATTTACGAACAGGCTGGATTCGTTCTTAAGGGGAGACTGAGGATGATTATCGACGGTGAGCCGACAGAGTTGACGGCGGGCTCCGCATATCTCGTGCCTTCTGACGTGAAACATGACGCCATAGCCTTGGAGGACGTGGAGGTAGTGGATACATTCACCCCAGTGAGGGAGGAGTATATAGATTGAGCTACCCTATGTGGCGTAAAGCTATTTATCCCCCCTTTCCCTAGGCGTCGTTGCGAACCCTCGGGTGATGTCGTGAAGATATCCTTCATTGGAGCTGGTAGGTTGGGAAGCATAATCGCCTACAGTACGGTTCTCAGGGAGTTCGCCCAGGAGGTCGTCATGGTAGACATCATAGAGCCCTTGGCCCGGGGGCAGGCCAATGACCTCAGACACGCCATGGAGTACAAGGCAGATATGTCGATTAGGATGGGAGGCTATGAGGATATCAGAGACTCGGACATCATCGTCGTCACTGCTGGGAAGCCTCGCGCGCCGGGAATGACCAGGCTGGATCTCCTGGATTTCAACGCCCCCATCATGAGGGATGTGGCGGAGAAGGTGGGCAAGTTAGCTCCCCACTCAGTCATGATAAACCTCACCAACCCGATGGATGTTATGAATTACGTCGCCTACAAGTACTCGGGCTTCGAGAGGACGCGAATCATCGGCTCTGGAGGAATGTTAGACACCGCCCGATTCAGGACCGCCCTCTCCGACTTCCTCTCTGTGCCGGCCAACAGGATAGAGGCCTACGTGCTGGGGGAGCACGGAGACAGCCAGGTCCCCGTCTGGTCCAAGGTGAAGGTGGATGGGGAGGCGAGGAGCTTTACGGAGGATGAGAGGAAGCGCATCAGGGAGGAGATCAAGGAGGTAGCCATCAACATCATCTCGGGCAAGAAGGCCACGGAGTTCGGGCCGGCCAACTGCACGGCGGACATGATCCAGGCCGTTGCGGAGGACGGGGACGAGCTCATACCCTCCTCCATCGTGGTGAAGGGGGAGTACGACATGAAGGACATCAGCATCGGCATGCCGGTGGTTCTGGGGGAGGGGGGCGTGAAGGAGATTCTAGAGTGGGATCTCGACCCTGCAGAGCTGGAGGAGATGCAGGCCTCTGGAGAGGTCCTCACCAAGGGGAGAGAAGATG
>JAJISG010000024.1 GCA_022848835.1 Thermoplasmatota archaeon
AAGTGGGGACTCGCGACTTCCTCCTCGCCCTCAATCATGAACCGGAGCCTCAAGGGGAGGTGTCCGATAACCTCGCGAATTGCATCCTGGGCGGCGGCCTGGGCGAGGACGTTCCCCTTTGTGTCGGCCACTCCCCTGGCATACAGATTGCCCTCTCGAACTACAGGATCGAAGGGGTCCGAGTCCCACTCCTCGATGGGATCCACCGGCTGAACATCGTAGTGGTTGTAGAGCAGGAGAATAGGCCCTTCCTGACCCCCCGCCTCTCCCAGCACCAGGTTGGGCCCGGCAGGAACGGACATCTCCTTGGCATCGATGGAGTACTCCTCCAGAAGTCTCCGGGTTGCGTTCGCCCCCTCCTTGAACCCCTCTCCCTCAGCGCTGATGGTTGCCACCCTGCAGTACTCCCTGAGGTCCTCCGTGAACCCTTCAAAGTGGGACTCGATGCAGGAAAAAACTCTCCTATGCGCTGTCTCCTCCATGGGCCAGGAAATATGTTCACACTATTGAGGCCTTCGCCTCAGCCCAAGAACGCATGATGTCGCTGGGATCGCGGGATCTGTATGACTGCCTAGATATCGCGAATTACACTCATGACCTTCTCGGCAAGCTCCGGCGGGACTGGATCAATGTCGTGGACGCTCTTTGCGTGCGCCGCAACGCTCATCATGAGCTCCTCCGTCGTCTCAGCTGTTCCCTTCCACCCGCAGTCTATTCCTATGTCCGAGCATCTATAGCTTTTTGCCATGATGTCCTCTGCCGAGATTCGCTGTATCTTATAATAAGCTTTGTCTGAATGGTCAGGTCACACCTTTCCGTAGAGAGTCAGCCCTTTGAGGGTCCCATACGACAGTCAGGGTTGGGTGGATTCAGCCTATCAAATGCCTCGTCTAAGTATGAGATCTGCTGACCCTTGGAGATGACAATCTAGGAGTATCAATATGATGGAACTATCGAGCTCGTCTCGACCTCACTAGATAGAGGAGCAAGGCTATGGAGGCCACCAGGGAGAGTACGAGACCGTATGTAAACGTCCACATAGGCTGCAGAATCCACAGGAAACCAGCGATGGCGCTGGCGGGAAATTTGGCTAGGCCTGAAAAGGTGTGATAGGTACCCAGGGCTGTGGCCTTCAACTCTCTGGGAGAGAGGTCGGCGACGAAGGCTCTCTCTACCCCATTCACGAATGCGAAGGAGAGTCCAAAGACTAGGAAGAGGAGGAACACCTGCCAGTCGAGGGAGAAGAGGATGAAGCCCACGCACATGACGGAGAATAGGAGGTATCCGACCAGGATGACAGGCGCCCGACCGATGCGATCGGAAAGAACGCCTGTCGGCATGGCCACTGACGCGTAGACCACGTTGAAGGCCATGTAGAAGAGAATGCCTATCCCCTCAGTCAGCCCCACGCCCGTTGTCCTCAGCAATAGGAAGAGGACGGAAAAGTTTCCCAGGGAGTAGAGGGTGGTAATCACAATGAAGAGCCGAAGGTTCCTACCAAGGGAGGCGAAACTCACCCTCAGGGACGGAGTCTTCGGCTTCTCCTTACGTCTCTCGACAATGAATAGGGTGAGGAGGGCGGACAAAAGGGCCGGGGCTACGGCCAGCAGGAAGATCTGTCTGTATGGGAAGCCGAGGAGATCTAGGAGGAGAAAGGCTATGAAGGGTCCGAGGACGGCGCCGAGGGTGTCTGCCAGTCTGTGAAACCCGAAGATCTTCCCCCTCTTGGCGACGGGGGCGATCTCTGCCAAGATGGCGTCTCTTGGCGCATCCCTTAACCCCTTGCCGACTCTCTCCATGACTCCAACGCCCAGCAGGTCGGGCCAGGAACCGACGAAGGGTATGGCAGCCTTCATCGCGCTGGATATGCCGTATCCCGCGACGACCAGATCCTTTCTACGACCAAGTCTGTCAGACCAGTGACCGGAGAAGACCTTCAGAATGCTAGACGTGCTCTCCCGGGCGCCTTCGAAGATACCGAAGATGAAGGCGGTACCCCCTATCTCTGCAGATAAGATGAAGAAGGGCATCAGGGGGAAGATCATGTCGCTGCTGAAGTCCGTCAAAAAGCTCACAAGTCCTAGAAGGAGGACATTGAAGGAGAGACCGGCAGTGAACCTCTTGGCGCGCCCCTGGTTTGCGCTCATCCTCTTCTCCTCGGTCTCAAAAGACTGATGCCCCTGCGGGCACCCTTATAGGGGAACATCCCAGGCTCTAAGCCTCTGTTATCTTGATGGCCTCCACCGGACAGACGGCCTCGCAGGCCATACAATCGATGCAGTCGTCCTCCCTCTCAGGGTCGGCCTTCTTGTCCGATTCAGGATGACCGGGCGTATCGAACCACTCGAAGACATCCACCGGGCATACCGGTATGCAGGCGCCATCGGCGATGCACAGGTCGAAGTCCACAGCCACATGGGTCCCATGGATGCCCTGCTTCTCAGCACCCTCCACGGGTCCCCAGACATCGTGATCGAAGTGCTTGTCGACCACCTCTCTGGTAGTCACAAAGTCGGGATCGATACCCATCAACTGTCCTACTGACTACGCCGTTATAAACTTGTGCCCCTAGCTATCGTCCGCGATTCATCCACAATCTTGAAAGCTCCTATGCCCATTACGATACTGTGATTTCCCTCGAGGAGATGCGCGTTCTGGATAGGAACCTGGAGTATCACGGCGTGTCCATCGAGGAACTGATGGAGCTGGCGGGTAAGGGGATTGCCGAGACCCTCCTCGAAAAGATGCAGGCTGGGGGCAAGAAGGTCCTCTTCTTCTGCGGCACTGGTAACAATGCAGGGGACGGATTTGTGGCTGCCCGCTACCTGGAAGAGCGAGCCATGGTTACCGTAGCACTGGCAAGGCCTTCGGATCAGATATGGCGAGGCCCCGCCAGAAAGAACTTCCAGAGGATTCCGTCCGATGTTCGCGTGCTTGAGCCGCCCCCGGACTACGACCTCCTGGCGAGGGAGGCGGACATCCTGGTGGACGGCCTTTTGGGAACGGGGCTGGAGGGTAGCCTCCGCGAACCCTATCGATCGATGGTGGAGGCCATGAACGCCTCCGAGAGACCCATCCTATCCATCGACTTGCCGAGTGGTATGGGGTCCGACACCGTTGTCCGGCCCCAGTTCACCGTCGCCCTGCACGCCGTGAAGGAGGGGATGAATGATGAGTTGTGCGGAGAGATCGTGGTGGTCGACATAGGCATCACCCACGAGTACGAGAGGCTCGTTGGTCCGGGTGAGTTTCTCTACTACCCAAAGCCTGGCTTAGACGCCCACAAGGGTGACAGCGGCCGCGTGCTCGTGGTGGCCGGAGGCCCGTATACTGGCGCGCCAGCCTTGGCCGGGTTGGCAGCATACCGCATCGGAAGCGATGTGGTCCATGTGGTCACGCCCTCCATCAGCCACCCGGTGGTGGCTTCCTTCAGTCCGACCCTCATCGTCCATGGTCTTCCTGGTGAGAAGCTGGTTCCCAGGAACCTGCCAAGGGTCCTGGAGCTGGCGGCAGGGAAGGATGCGGTGGTCATCGGACCAGGCCTTGGTAGAGACCCCGAGACGTTGGCGACGGTGAGGGACCTCATACGAGGTCTGGAAGGGCCTGTGGTTATCGATGCGGATGGGATCACCGCCGTAGCCGAGGATCGTAGCTGCCTTCAGGGGAAGAGAGGCGTCATAACCCCTCATAAGATGGAATTCCATAAGCTTAGCGCTGAGGAGCTGTCGGAGGATTTTGAGGAGAGGATAGGACAGGTACAATCCTTCGCCGCGAAGCTGGACTTCACGGTCCTACTCAAGGGTCGTCACGACATCATCTCTGATGGGGAGAATATCAGGGTTAACCAGACGGGTAATCCCGCCATGAGTGTGGGAGGGACCGGGGATGTTCTCGCAGGCCTTGTTGGTGGCCTACTCGGCAAGGGCCTCTCCCCCTTCAACGCCGCCAGGCTGGCAGCCTTTGCCAGCGGTTATGCGGGGGATATCGCCTTTCGAGAGCTGAGCTATGGGATGATGGCTACGGACGTATTGGATAAGATTCCAGCCGTCCTGATAGAGTTCCTCTAATAGCCCGAGACCTCGCCGTACACTGTACCGTCGACGACCTTCACATTGTAGGTATCCAGAGGGAAGGTGGGCGGTTCACGGGCCACGTCACCGCTTCTTATGTTGAATTGGCCCTTGCAGACCGGACAGGTTACTATCTCCCCTTCCAAGGACCCCTTACTCAAGTCCGTCCATTCGAGAGTGCACGAGGCATCCAGCACGTAAATATCCTCGGCCAGTTTGATGACCAAGTATTCACAGCCGAGAACCTCGGACTTGATCATCCCACCATCCTGCAGGTCATCCACGTGGCACATTCTCGCAAGTTCCGGCATGACACTCTCCTCGAACTATCCCCTCCATCTCCTTAAAGATTGTTCACTGCAGCTCGACGGATGCGATGGATGACCCCCGAAGGTGCGGCTCTCCCCTATCGAGTCTCCTCAGCCTGCTTGCGGAAGCGGGACAATGACAGGAAGAAGACTCCCGCGATGTTGATGGGAATGATCGCCTCAGCGAGGATGCTCAGATAGGCATCGGGAAGGCCGCTGCCCTTCAACCCATAGGCGTAGGTGCCCAGGAGCAGGGTGACCGGAATGGTGATGACCCATGTGGCCAGCAGAGCTGTCTCGAGGGAGGGCCTTGCGCGGTAGAGGCGTCGTGCTGCGGAGCAGGAGGCCAGAAAGACCAGGAACGCCATCGCGGCATCCACGATGGTTGTGCCCATGGGATTAATCCATTCGTATAGAAGGGCTGCAGAGAAGACACCTGAGCTGACCCCCAGGATGGCGGGGATTCCGAAGGGTAGTGAAGCCGCGAGCAGAAAGGCCTCGGGTCTAGGGGAGATGCAAGCTCCCAGCACGCATAGTGAAGTAGGGGGTACCCCTATGAAGAAGGCAACGTAACCTACCAGGAAGACGAGGAATGTAGATGCCTCTCTGAGCACCCCTGAGCCGCTTTTCAATAGCCGAACCATAACGCCCTATCCACAGCATTAGCCCTAAAAAGACCTTGGGCCCCCGTCGACGCCACTCTTGCGGTAGCGGCAAACATCCCGCCCTAAGGTGCAGGTCTCCCCTGGTCATCCAACAGTTCGCGGTCTATGAAAACAGCTTTCTGCCAGTTTTCTTTTGCCGACAAATAGTTTATATACTCGGAAAGAAGGTTGAAATCTGCCCGGAAATCCACCTCTCTTTTTTTCCTTCTTTTTTCCTACTAACCGAGAACAGATCTACCTTAAAGGCTCATTCGCCCAGGTACAATGTGAGAATCCCTGCGTTGCCGAAAAAACTAAAGGTCGGTATTTCTATGCATCATGAGGTGAGGGGGAGGCTTGTTGTGGGGAAAATAGCTCACAGATTCCGTTCCCTCAGCCTGCGTGTGGAAAAACAGATTAGGGCATGGGTAAGGAAGAACTTCGCAACGTCACTTCGGATTGACAAAGAGGTACTGCTCGTTTCTGAGCTC
>JAJISG010000240.1 GCA_022848835.1 Thermoplasmatota archaeon
GCTCCGAGGCATCTTCCCGTGAGGCTTTAATAGCCATCTCCCCTTCGCGATGCCGGTGGTCTCCTGTTACCCACTGAGGAGGCGATAATCGAGGCTGTGGATGCCGCCCTTCCTTCTGTGGTATCCGTCGGTACTGTGAGGTTGATACGAGCCTCTCTCTTCGACGTGGTCCCTGTCAAGGGCGTGGGCTCGGGCGTAATCCTGGAGGGCCGCTTCATCCTCACCAACAACCACGTGGTGCAGGAGACCAGGGAGATTGAGGTCACCCTCTTCGACGGCGAGAAGGTCCAAGGGCTCGTGAGAGGCGGCGACGAGGTGTACGACGTCGCGGTGTTGGAGGTGGAGGCTAAAGGCCTGAAGCCCATCTCTCTGGGCGACTCGGACGAACTGAGGGTGGGCCAGATGGTCATGGCAGTAGGCAATCCGTTGGGACTTGCGGGAGGTCCCACGGTGACGACGGGTGTCGTGTCGGCTCTAAACCGCTCCGTTTCTACCCCCAGCGGCATCCTACCCAGCCTCATCCAGACGGACGCCGCGATAAACCCGGGGAATAGTGGAGGACCTCTCCTTGACAGTGGAGGCAGCGCCGTAGGCATTAATACCGCCATCGTCCCGGCGGCGCAGGGCATAGGCTTCGCCATTCCCATCAACATCGCCGTCCGGGCTGGAAAGGACATACTGGAGATCGGGAGGGTACGGCGACCGTGGCTTGGAATATATGGGGTCACCCTGAACCGTGGAATCGCGAACTACTACGGCCTTGCTATTGAGAAGGGGGTGCTGATAGTCCAAGTGGAGCGGCACGGACCGGCAGCCAGCTCCGGCTTGAGGAGCGGAGATGTCCTCCTTCAAGTGGATGACAAGCCCGTGGGAGATCTGACGGATCTGCTTCAGGAGGTAAGGATGAAAGGGGTGGGCAGCGAGCTTAAGGACCAGGTGTCGAGGTCCGGACAGATATATGCCTCGACGATTGTCTTACAGGAGAGTCCTCGTTAGTGTCATGCTGTGAGGGTAGATGGCAAGATCGGCCAGAATCGGGAGGAAGCTGAAGCGGTTCCGCTCTATCGAGGCTGGTTACCGGCGGGATGCGAAGCTCGCGGAGAGAGCCTTCGCGAAGGGCAGCATAAGCCGGTAAAGGCTTCACAGAATCAGGGCGCGGTTGGATAAGAAGATGGATCGCTTATCGACTCGTATCAGGGAGCTCGCTCCCAGGCAGGGGTAGATATGAGGCCCCTCAGTTGCAGAAAACTTTAACAAGCGTCCGACCGTTGAGTTCATGTGGAGAATAAACCCAAGGAACGGGAGTTTTCCCACGGTGTCTGGGAACTCGAAATATGCATTGTTTGTAAGTTCCCAGTGGAGTATTGCATCTGCGCGAAGATCCACACTGGTGGGGATTAGGCAACTTCTTTTTTGTGCACATCCCCCATCCTTATAACGAGGCCAAACCTTATTTGCCCTGTCATAGGAGACTGGTGCCATGATCAAGAACGATGTAGCGATCATGATCGGTGGGCGGGCGGGTGACGGCAGCCTAGTGACTGGAGAGATTCTCGCCAAGGTCCTTGCCCAGTCAGGTCTTGACGTATTTACTGTCAAGGACTTTCCGTCCAACATCAGGGGCCTCCCTACGAGCTACACCATAAGGGCCAAGGACCGGCCCATCATGGCCCGAAAGGACCATGTGGATATCCTCTTGGCTCTGGATGAGGAGGCCGTAAAGCTCCGCAGCAGCGAGCTACCATCTGACGGGGTCCTGATATACGACGACTCTCGAGGAGAGGACCCGGAGTGGGATAGCGAAGGCGTCCATCTCTATAAGGTCCCCATGAGGAATCTAGCAGTGGACAATCTGGGAGGGTCCAGGGCGGAGATTTTCAAGAACGTGATCTCCCTGGGCGTTCTGGCTCACCTCCTTTCCATCGACGAGGAGATAGTTCGGAAGGTCACCGCCAAGGAGTTCGCACGTAAGGGCGATGTGATTGTGCAGAAGAACATGGAGGCCATCTCCCTGGGCGTAAACTACGCAGACGAGCACCTCGAGAAGACGGATCCCTACGTTCTGGAAGGCAGAGAGAAGGGTGACAGGCTCTTGGTGATGGGAGACTGGGCCATAGGCTACGGGGCGCTGGTCGCGGGATGCAGGTTCTACGCCGGATACCCGATTACGCCAGCGACGGAGATCATGGAGTGGCTGGCTTCCCACATGCCCGCATATGACGGCGTTGTGATTCAAGCGGAGGATGAGATAGCGGCCGTGACCATGGTCATCGGTGCCGCCTATGCCGGGGTAAGGTCCATGACAGGCACTTCCGGTCCCGGAGCGGCCCTGATGACCGAGGCCATCAGCATGGCAGGGATGGCGGAGATCCCCCTAGTCCTGGTACACGGGCAGAGGGCGGGACCGGGGACGGGCCTGCCCACCAAAACAGAGCAGGCTGACCTGAAGCACGCACTGTTTGCAGCCCATGGTGACTTCCCAAGGATCGTCCTTGCCCCCGGAAGCGTGGAGGAGGCCTTTTACATGACCGCCAGCGCATTCAACTTGGCAGAGCTGTTTCAGTGCCCGGTCATCTTGCTGACGGAGCAGGCACTGTGTCAGAACAAACAGACCATTCCTCGCTTCGACCTCTCGCGTGTGAGTGTCGACAGGGGGAAGTTGTTGAATCAGGCGATTGATGAGAAAGTGGCGGCTGATGGAGGGGCCTTCAAGCGGTACCGACTCACGGAAGACGGGATATCTCCTCGGCCCATCCCGTCCCTTGAGGGCGGAGTGTATGAATCTACCTCCGTTGAGCACGACGAGGAGGGCTACACCACCGAGGACCCAACTCTAAGGAAGGCCATGATGGAGAAGCGGATGAAGAAGCTCGAGGCTGCTACCCCCTATCTACCTCCTCCGGTCCTTCACGGTGACCCCTCCTCTCGCCTAGCCCTTATCGGTTATGGCTACACCACAGGGGCCATCTTGGAGGCCATGGAAACCCTCGATGCGCAGGGCGTGTCCACTAAGTACGTGCAGCTCCGAACCCTCTGGCCCTTCCAGCGAGAAGAGGTGGTGGACCTTCTGGCGAGTCTGGACCATCTGGTCGTCGTTGAGCATAAC
>JAJISG010000241.1 GCA_022848835.1 Thermoplasmatota archaeon
ATCGAGGTCCCGGACCAGTAGTCGTAACCCCCACCGGGAAGAGAGGAGTAGACGCTAACGCCAGGGGCCGATATCAGAGGCACGGTCCACTCGTCGGGCCAGTGGACAGGTGGCGCGCTCCAATAGGAGGCCTGGACGACCTCTCCGCTGCTGAAAGAGGCAATGTTGTCATCCACGTCGGAGGCACCGATACCCAGGGCGTCGTAGATGTTCCCCGGGCTGCGGGAGCTCCCCTCGCCCTCGTTCCCCGTCGCCGCTACGGGAAGCGTGCCCGCGAGATAGCTGTTCAGGATGGGCTCAATTTCCTCGTCGTAGTATCCCGTTGCTCCCCACGACATGCTGTGGACGTCGGCCGGTTGCCCCGCCGGGCTGCCACCGTCATCGGTGGGGTCCACGCACCACTCGATACCGGCAACGACCTGGGCGAAGGAGCCACTGCCACCAGGAAGGGTAAGAGCGTGCATGAGGGTGGCCTCCGGTGCCATACCGATGGCTACACCGCTGGCCTCACCGCCAAGGACTGTCCCTGACGTGTGGGTCCCGTGGCCTTGAGTGTCGTGGGGGGTCGAACCCGAGACGGGATTCCCGCTCCCATCATATTCGATCCACCCTCCCGGAAACTCGGGGTCCCCGGGCACGTCGCTCCACATCTTGCCGTCCAGATCGGGATGGGTGATGTCCACGCCCGTGTCGGAGACGCAGACCCTGACGCCCTGCCCCCGGATGCCCAGCTCGTCCCACACGCGGCTTGCCTCCACCTTTTCCAGTCCCCACGTGAGTACGGCCTGAGGTTCCACTGGGGTTGCGACGGGTTCACCGTCGACCAGGTAGACCTCGAAGTTGTCGATAATGTGGCTGACCTGGGGCAGTTGAGTCAGCTCGCCCACTCGATCGGCCGGCCCCTCCACCAAGAGGTAGTTGACGATCCAGAAGTCCCGCTTGACGGTGAAGCCTTGACTCTCCAGTTGCGGCCGGAGGATCGCCTGGGACGTGCTGGCCGTCGTCTTGAGACGATGGACGACATCCGAGCGCTGGAACTTCACATCCATGATGTCCGCCTCGTCGGAAAGTCGCAGGAGGAACTCCACGGTGGCGGGGGAATCGGGATCCGTAAGCTTCTCCAAGAGCCTCCCATCCATTTTCCGCCACTGAAAGGGAGGCGAGGAGGCAGTCTCAAGGGAGGCGGCCGAGATGCCCGGTAGGATAAGGAAAAAAACCATGGCGGTCGCCAGCACAACGGAGGGGTTGGCTAGCTTCATGAATCGATTCTCAGAATGTGCGTATTTAATAGGAATCTTTCAAGTATCGGAGTAAAAACTAACGCCAGGGGCTCCAATGGGTGGCGCCAAGGGGTTAAGTAGCCTTCCGCCCCATCTCAGAGTGTCATGCGCAAGGTTGCCGTTGTTGGGACTGGCCTGGGCAAGTGGGGTGTCAGGAGTGCCACCCTAAAGGAGCTGGCCCAGGAAGCCGGCAAGGCGCTGTTCGATGATGTGGAGGGCCTTCCGCGGGAGGAGGTAGATAGCCTCCTCGTGGGCTGCGCCCTGGCGGAGAGGCTCGCCTTTCAGAGCTACGTGGCCCCCCTAGTGGCGGAGCAGCTGGGCATCAACCCTACCAGGATGCTGGCCAGGACCGAGCTAGCCTGCGTCTCCGGCCAATCGGCTCTGAAGATGGCCTATATGGCCATAGCCACCGGGCTCAGCGATATCGCACTGGTGATGGGTCTAGAGAAGATGAACACGCCAGACATGTCCGAGACCCAGACCAGCATGGCATGCGTCCTAGACAGGGAGTGGGAGGGGGTCAACGGAATGACGGCGCCACCTTACTTTGCGATGGTCGCTCAGAGGCATATGCACGAGTACGGAACGACCCAGGAGCAGATGGCCATGGTCTCTGTGAAGAACCACAGGTTCTCGGCCACCAACCCCTACGCCCACTTTCCCAAGGAGGTGTCCATGAATAGAGTCCTCAACTCTCCCTCGATATCACCCCCACTGAACCTCTTGGACTGCTCCGGCATCACCGATGGAGCCGCCGCGGTCCTCCTGACCCATGGGGATGCTGCTAAGGAGATGACCGACACACCGGTGTTCATAGAGGGGTTGGGTCAGGCGGCCACTGGTAACCTGACAGCCAACCTGCCATCACTGACATCCTGGCCCACCATGCGACGTGCGGTGAGGGACGCCCTGAAGATGGCTGGGGCCACCATCCATGACATGGATCTGGCGGAGCTCCACGATTGCTTCACCATCTCCGAGATCATCGAGTATGAGGAGCTGGGGCTCGCCGAGAAGGGCAAAGGAGGCCGTTTCATCGAGGAGGGGCAATCTGATATCGGTGGGAAGCTGCCCATCAATACTAGGGGGGGCCTGTTAGGATGCGGCCATCCCCTGGGGGCCACGGGAGTAGCCCAGGTAGTGGAGGTAGTGCAGCAGTTCAAGGCTCAGGTTCCCTCCCAGAGATACGTGGGTGGGGAGTGGGGCCTCTGCCACAATCTGAGTGGAAATGCCAACAACCATGGCGTCGTTGTCCTGAGGAGGGGGTCCTGAAGGTGGGCTCGGGAGGGGTGTGATGGGAGAGGAGAAAGGAGTAAGGAGGGTCCCCTACTTGCTGGACTTCTATCCACTGCAAGGTGAGGAACACACACGGATCCACCCCTTCTTCACGCACCTGACGGAGGGCAGGCTGACGACGACCAGGTGCAAGGCCTGCGGCGAGGTGCTGTGGCAGCCTCGCGTAGTCTGTCCCCACTGCAATGGGGAGGAGATGGATTGGATCGACCTGCCGCAGGAGGGGGAGCTACACGCCTTCACCTCGGTCACGGTCGGGGCCCCCATGGGTATGGAGGATGACCTTCCCTTTGTGGTCGGGATCGTGAAGTTGAGGGGAACCGGGTTGAAGGTCTTGGCCCGGATCGATGGTGCTTCATACGAGGACTTGAGCATAGGACAGGCAGTGAGGCTGAAGGTTCAGCCACTCGAAGACGGGCGGGTCTGGTTCCGTTTCCAGGTCTGAGGGGAGAGCTGCTGACACGCGAGGAAAACTATTACCTGAGAGAGCATTCTAGCTGCTGCTATGTACGAGAACATCCTGGTCGATAGAGAGGGCCCCCTCGCTTTCATCTCATTCAACAGACCCCGAGTTCTCAACGCTATGAACCAGAGGACAAAGGAGGAGGTGCTCGCCGTCCTCCGGGAACTGGAGGAGGATGAGGACGTACGGGTGGTCATTTTCAGGGGCGCTGGGGATAAGGCGTTCGTGGCCGGAGCCGATGTGAAGGAGTTCGTCGGGGTGCGGCCTATGGAGCAGCGGGAGGCTCGCCGACAGCTTCGCTTCTACGAGACGGTGGCCTCGTATTCGAAGCCCGTGATAGCTATGATCAAGGGGTACTGTTTAGGGGGAGGGTGCGAGCTTGCTCTCGCCTGCGACTTGCGGTTGGCTTCACGAGATGCGAGGATTGGCCAGCCCGAAATCAACCTGGGCATCATCCCGGGCGGAGGTGGGAGCCAGCGTCTCCCCAGGCTGATAGGGGAGGGGAAGGCCCTGCAGCTGATTCTCACCGGGGACATCATCACAGGAGAGGAGGCAAAGGCCATTGGCCTGGTGGAGGAGGCCTACCCGGAGGAGGAGTTGGAGACAAAGACGAAGGAGCTCGCCATGAAGATAGCGGAGAAGAGCCCCGTGGCTGTACGACTTGCCTTGGAGGCGGTTCGCGCGGCTTCGAGAATGGACCTTCAGGCGGGGCTGGAGTACGAGGCAGTCCTCTTCTCCCTCCTGTTCTCTACAGAGGACAAGGAGGAGGGCGTCCAGGCGTTCTTGGAAAAGAGGAAACCATCTTTCAAGGGAAAGTAATGGGGAGGGGTCAGGGCTCCTCTAGGTGCTTCTCCAGGAGCAACATCTCCGGAATCATGCTCTCAGCGAGCAGGCGCGTGACCTCATCGTTGTGAACAGTGTAGATGTGCTCCCTTGC
>JAJISG010000242.1 GCA_022848835.1 Thermoplasmatota archaeon
CTCTCGGTCTCCCATGGTAACGTTAAAGGGACCGAGGTCGACCCTCCACTGGTCCATACCGCGGTATCGGGGCATGATGAGGTTGACCTCATGGCCCAGCTTGGAGAGGGCCTTGGGAAGAGAGCCCGCCACGTCTCCAAGCCCGCCGGTCTTGGCAAAGGGATATGCTTCAGTGGCGGCGAAGAGGATCTTCAAGGTGATTCCCACCCCCCTAGCAACGAAAGCCATTTAACTCTAAGGTTCAGACGAGTCGATGTTCAGCGGGGCGAGGGGCCCTTTCCCCACTTTTCGGAGAAGAGGGAGGCCCCCGAAATGGTATCTCCCAGGCCCACAGTATATTTCGGATTGTCCACCACCCTGGTGGGCACTGCCACCATGCTCTCTTCCTCACACCAGCCCTCCCGGAGGAAGGTACGATGATCGACGTCCTTCAGCTTGAGGAGCTCGGATAGTCTCTCCATCTCCTTGAGCCCTCTCTCGGCCAAGGGAACGTCCCTCGCCTCAGAGAGGTCCTCCGGCCGAGGGCTACGACCCAGACTGGCCCTCACAGCGCCCACTATCGCAGCGAAGAGGAGGCTCTTCCTGACCTCCTCCACGGGATTGGGGCTCAGGGCCAGGTAGTACCCCAGGGTGTGCATATTCACACGCCTAACCCCCAGGGCTCTGATGAGGTGCATGGCCTCCAGCTGATACACAGCGTTCCCGCGAACCTGCTCCCAGCGTGGAAGCCCTAGTAGGAAGGCCATGTCGGCCAGTTCGGCCTCGTTGACGCCGACGCTGTCCACCAGAGGGAGGATATCGTCAAGGATAGCTTCCCTCTTCCTCAGATCCGGGACAGAGGTAATCTCCAGGTGGATGATGAGGGAGGGATTCGAGGCCTTGGCCGTCCGGATGTGCTCTCTCACCTTCCGAAAGCTCTCCTCATACTCTTCGCCCATATGGTTCAGGCCGGCGATGAAGAAGGCATCGCACTCCTTGCTGACCTTCGACAGCGACTCCTCCCACTCCTTGTGGAAAAGCACCTTGGTCATGGGGGCGGCGATAAACCTGTTAGCCCTGGGTGCCGGACCGTCGCCAAAGGAGAGGCCAGCGGGATACTCCAGGATGTAGTGAGCCTCCGGGGAGCAGTCCCAGTAGAACTCCTCCGCCTTGACGTACTCCACCTTTCCACCAATGCCAAGAGGGACCTCAGCCCGGCTGCCCTGGTAGAGAGAAGCCAGCTTCCAGCTGAACCTGTCCGGGTGCACGAAGACGCTAGCAGCCGAGAAGTCAGATAGTAGGCGGGCGACGGTGGCCACCTGGCCACCTAGCCTCTCCTCATAGCCCCCAGCCTCATCAAGGAAGCGGATTACATCTGGCGAGCAGATGACCTCTAGGGCGAGGCCATTGGAGATGGAGTAGCAGAGGCCCTCCGAAAGGTCATCCAGGTCCTCCGCGGTCTTGGCGTAGATAGGGGGCACAACCTCCGGCTTCCTCAGGAGCTTGAGCAGCTGCCCGTCTATGGCCCTGACCTTGTCGACGACGGAGTTGTAGGCCAGGAGTGCCTTCACGCCTTCCAGGGGGTTCTCCTCTGAGACGGCTGTGTAGTGCTCCTCCCAACGCCTGGCAATGGACTCCCTCACTGGATCGACTCACTAGCTGGTGAGAGTTCAAAACAGGAAGGCTTCGCTTAAGCTTTTCTTCGACAATCTCACTGGTCTAGGCGAGGGCTCGTCGACATAGCTTTAAGCCTCTCCTCTAGGATGGGGAAACGTGTGAAGGTCTGCCTACTTACCTACGAGTTTCCACCCAGAATATACGGCGGGGCCGGCGTCCACGCCCTGCACATGGTGACGCATCTCAGGGATCTGGTTGAGCTGGAGGTTAGGACGCTCTATCCTGCTGAGGACATCGAAGGCGTCCAAGTGCGTCGCTACTACCCCTCCCTCCCCAGGGGTCCTGAAGACCCCTCGGGTAAGGCTTTGGAGGTCCTCTCCCTCAACGTCAACATGCTCTCCGACCCCATCGATGCTGACATCGTCCACACCCACACCTGGTATATGGGGTTCGCCGGCATGCTGGCCAGGAAGCTGTACGACTGCCAGTTGGTGGCGACTGTACACTCCCTGGAGCCCCTGAGGCCGTGGAAGGAGGAGCAACTGGGGCGAGGCTTCAGACTCAGCTCCTGGGTGGAGGAGACGGAACTGAGAGCATGTGACATCGTGGTCGCCGTCTCCAAGGACATGGCGGCCGACCTTCGGAAGCATTACAAGATTCCCGCCAAGAGGATTCACGTCATCCCCAATGGGGTGGATGCCTCCACCTTTCGGAAGAGGGAGGACCCTTCCATCCTGGAGAGGCTGGGCGTCGAGACCCCCTATCTCCTATTCCTCGGTCGGCTGAGCAGACAGAAGGGCATCTTCGACCTTGTAGAGGCGTTCAGATCCCTGCAATCGGGGGTCGACCTTGTCCTCGTCACAGGGCCTCCTGACACGGAGAGCCTTGTGGAGGAGCTGTCCGACTCCCTCAAAGGTATGGAGCGAGTCAGGTGGGTCAATAGGATAGTGACCCACGAGGAAGCGGTGGCCCTGTACTCCTCCTGCGAGGCGTTCATCTGTCCCTCCCGCTACGAACCCTTCGGTATCATCAACCTGGAAGCCATGGCGTGCGAGAGACCCGTCGTGGCGACGAGCGTAGGTGGCATCGTGGAGGTGGTGGAACACGGTGAGACGGGACTGCTAGTGCCGCCAGAGAAGCCTTCGCTGTTGGCCGAAGGCATGGAGGCGATTCTTGGGGATAAACCTAGAGCGGAGGAGATGGGTAAGAATGGGAGGAGACGGGTGGAGGAGATGTTCACCTGGGAGAAGGTGGCCGAGAGAACTCACAAGCTGTACCAAGAGCTCCTTGCCTGACCCTCTATGGTTCTCCGCAGCATAGAAACGCCTAAGAGGCGTCCGACCGATCCCGGGAGGGGATCTCCATGGAGTTGATGAGGGGAGTCCACGTCATTGAGACGAACGCTAATTGCGCCTTGCTGATCGATGACCGCCTTATCTTGGTGGACACTGGCATGTACAGCAACGCCACCGAAATCCTCTCCTACCTAGATCGGATAACCTACAAGCCCACCGACATATCTAGTATCGTCATCACCCACACTCATCCGGACCATGTAGGTGGGTTGGCGTCCCTCAAGCAGAAGTCGAATGCAGAGGTGGCTGCCCACCGCATTGAGGCTGATTACATCTCCAAAAAGGTCAAGTATCCAGGTCCCCCAGGACCCCAGAGGCACAGAGCCTGCCCGGTAGACGTCCTGCTAGAGGATGGGGACAGGTATCAGGAGCTTCTCGTGATACATACTCCTGGACACACCCCTGGAAACATTGCCCTGCTGGACGAGGCGAGAAGTCTCCTCATTGCCGGCGACACGGTTCGAAATGAAGGCGGAGGGTTAGGCCCCATGAGCGATGTATACAACATCGACCCAACAGAGCATAGACACTCAATCAAGAAGGTGGCCGCCCATGATTTCGAGAGGCTCATCGTGGGTCACGGACAGCCCTTGGCTGAGGACGCCTCAAAGAGTCTTAAGGAGGCTATCGCTCGACTGTAGGTCCAGCCCTGGCTCATATCAACCATCTTCATGTTGACGAGGAGAAGATTCATCATAATACTCGTGGTAGGCTCGACGGGACGACTCGGAGGCATGATCACAAGGCGTTTACCGGATCGAGGAGAGGCGGTAAGAATCCTCGTAAGGCCCAACTCGAGGTGCCAAGAGCTCGTCGATGCTGGCGTCTGGCCCATCCTGGGGGATCTTAGGGAGAGGAGCTCGCTGGACGACGTGATGGCTGTCTTTCACAACGTGGAGACGGGGATACTGATAACCGCTACTCAATTGCGCGCAGTTTTCTAGAGCCCAGGAGGAGGAAGTATTATCTCAGTTTTCCCAGCCAGCTCGTGCGAACGCGATACCCATTCTTCGCGACCGCGGACCACTTAGGCAGCGGCACCCTTCTGCTCCCTCCATGTCAGGAGCTCCTTCTTCTGCTATTCGATTCTGCTCAGATTTCTCTTCCCGAGGTAGAGGAATACGATACCTAGTAACCAACTCAGCGGGGCATGCATTAGCAGTGCGTTCTCGCCGCCAATAACCTCTACAGAGGTAATGAACATTCCAATCGATACAAACACCATTATCATGACGACGATCATTAATGTCATGTTTCTTGCTTTGGGATTTTCAGATGGGACCGGCAACAGGAGGAAGAGACCGAGGGCGAATGCCACATAGGCTGCAGTCATTTGTATCACAAATCCGGTGCTGGTCAGGACGGAGGCGAGGGTTGCCTGTGGGCTTAGGGCCGTTGCAATGGCAATGATCGCGGCCGCGATGGGAACCGCCACCAACCAGCCTTTTGCCAACATCGCCCTGACGAACCTTCCCTCACCAGAAGGCGCTTTTCTGTAGATAAACAGATTCTCCTTTCCCCTGAGCGTCACGTCACTGGCCACGGCCGCCGCGAGGAACCCGAGCAGGAATAAAGCAGTAAATAGGGTGCTACCAGGGTCCTCGGGCCCGATGAGGAATATGGTAACAAGAGCGAACAAGCCCACGGCATAGGCGATCCACGAAAGGTTCTCGAGTCTCCGGCTGTATTCCTTGAACATGGACACTAGAAGTGTACCGAACGATCCGGCTCCTCCCAGATATCTGATGGTCTTGAAGAGGGCGCCATCCGGTTTGGCCTTTGGAGCCTCAGAGATTGTGGGCTCCAGGCTGTAGGCGCGGGCCGCCGCTTTTGTGCCCAGCCACAGCGCCGCCAAGAAGAAGGCGACGAGGCCGCCGAACCGCGTCAGCGTCTCGAATCCAACGGCGATGATGTTGCCCGGACTGGATGCGAAGGCGACGATGATTTCCGCACCCCAGGAACTTGGCACCACGCCAAGAATGACCTGGTATGTGCCGCTTGTGGCGGGGTCGTTTAGGGCTTCGATCAGTCCTCCGCCCATGATTGCGTATATGAGTGCGATCATGGGTAGAAAGATTAGGACTCCGAGAGCTTTCCCAATATCCTTTCCGTGAGAGGTCTTCCCGAGCTTTGTACTCAGGAGGGCGGCAATTACTGTCCCTATCCAGAGAGCGGAGAGCAACACTAGTATGAAAATCATGATGATTATCGCTATTTGAGCTAGATCCATTCCCAGAGGATACAGGACGGCCGTGAAGAAACCGGCAACCACCGTGACAGCGATGGCGTAGATCGGCATCCTGCCCAGGAACCCGCCTAAGAGGACGTCCTTAGGTCTGACGGGGGCTGACAGAAAGATCTCTAGCTGCGCGACTTGCGCCTGTTGGAGTATTTCGGTGATTGGTATCATCAGGAGCCAGAAGAACATCAATAGCAGTAAGAGCTGCATCATGGCTACGGCAGCCTGGGACAGGAGGAAGGCGATGAAATCATCGATGAACAGGCTGACGATTGATGGCGCGATGAACGCCACGTAAACCGCCAGCAGCCCTGTAACCAGGTAGAGAAAGTAAGGCCTTATGCTCCGTATGCGGCTCGTGCTGATGCGATACTCATTCTTCGCAACAGCGTACCACTTAGGCAGCGGCACCCTTCTGCTCCCTCCATGTCAGGAGCTCCTTCTCCTTCACGCCTCCGGTCAAGTCAATGAACGCCTTCTCCAGGGTCTTCGTTCCCGTCTGAGACAAGACTTCCTCCACCGTGCCCAGTGCGATAAGCCTGCCCTGGTCGATGATGCCTATCCTGTCACACAACTCCTCCACGATCGGAAGAATGTGACTGCTGATGAAGATGGTCTTTCCTGCGTCCCTCGCAAGTCCTCGGATCAGATCCTTCACCATGAGGGCTGCCCTAGGGTCCAACGTGGATGTAGGCTCATCAAAGAACAGTATGGGAGGGTCGTGGATCAGTGCCGCAGCAATCAGGACCCTCTGCTTCATCCCCCGGCTGTAGCCCTCAAGGAGGTGATCTCGTCTCTCATGGAGGCCGAACAGCTTCAACAGGTCGTCTATCCTGTCGGGGATGATGTCGCTTGGAACGTCGTAGAGAGCCCCTATGAACTCCAGGAACTCGTGGGCGCTAAGCTTCTCGTACAGTCCTGGGGACTCGGCAAGCAATCCCGTGACCCGTCTCACATCCATTTGGTCGTTGAGAATGTCATATCCGTTCACTGTGGCACTTCCGCTCGTCGGCCTTATGATGCAGTTCAGTAGCCGAATGGTCGTCGTCTTCCCTGCACCATTCGGGCCCAGCAAGCCGAATGTTTCGCCTTCGTAGATTTCTAGATTTAGCTCGTCCACGGCTTTGATCTCACCGGCCTTGCCGTAATGCTTGGACAGGCTATCGGTGTGAATAATGACTCCCGTCTCGCTCCCTCCGGAGTCGAGAATTACGCGATTCTATACAAGCTTTGTGTCAATGCTGTGCATAGATGCAGAATGCGCCCTCTCACATCCCTGGGGAATACCACCGTCCGAATGCCCGGTTGCAGGCTGCACGCTCTTGGTCGTATAAGCGAGGTTCACCAAGAGTCGATCAGGAAAGAGCCAGACATGGGCATATGGGGGCTTACTGCCGTCACATGCGATCACAGAGTGCGAGCGCGCACTTTCAGCAGCTCCCCACGGTCCGTCCCG
>JAJISG010000243.1 GCA_022848835.1 Thermoplasmatota archaeon
CCCATCTCCTTGGCCAGGCTGGCTAGGGAACCAGTGGAGGCCGCGTTGACCTGCCAGGCCAGCTCCCTCTCCTCCTCGCATCTGTCCACGTTGTGGAAGGCTGCGGTGTCGACGATGAAGTCGGGGTCTACGTCCCTCAGCAGCTCCAGGGAATCCTCCCTCCTCTCCTTCTGCATCTTCACCAGCTGCACATCTTCGAGCCTTGGAATGACGGAGCGGTGGGTCGCCGCCACATCGTAGTCCCCCTTCCCGGCCACTGCAAGCTTCGATCCGAGCAGGCCGCTTCCACCGATCACCAGCAGAGTGGGCATGGGACCTACGACTCCGCGGTAGCCTTGGGGAGTGCCACGGGAGCGATGCCTCGGAATGCCTCCACCATCTCCCTGACGCCGACGACGATGTTCGAGTGGGCCTCGAAGCCCAGTCTCCGGAAGCGAGCGCAGTCGACCTCGTACGACAGCTGGTTGAGGGAGGGGGTCTCCGTGGTCGTCACCTCCACCTCGGGGACGACGGCCCTGATCGCGGCGATGACCGTCTCCATGTTGGCGTTGTCGCCTACCACGTTGAACACCCTGCCCTCAGCCTTTGGGTGGGTCGCAGCTAGCGAGTAGGCGGCCATCGCATCGGAGACATGGAGGTAGGGCCGCTTCTCGCGCCAAGCCGTATCGTATACGGTCAGAGGTCGACCCTGGGCCGCGAGATAGGAGAATCGGTTGATGATGGTGTCGAAACGGATGCCGATGGTCCAGCCGTGGACGGTACCCAGACGGAGGGCGGTCCAATCGAAGCCCGCCTCCTTGGCCCTCCGATACATGGTCTGTTCCGCCTCCAGCTTCGACTCCCCGTAGGGCGATATGGGATGGCACGGAGCGTCCTCGGTGACGACGCCCTCTGTCGGACCGTACACGCTGCAGCTGGAAGTGTAGACGAATTTCTCCACACCAGCCCTGTCAGCAAGCTCGAAGACGTTTAGCGCTCCCTTCAGGTTGACCTCCCATGTGAGCTCCTTCCTCTCGA
Organism: Thermoplasmatota archaeon; assembly: GCA_022848835.1. Taxonomy (GTDB): domain Archaea; phylum Thermoplasmatota; class Thermoplasmata; order RBG-16-68-12; family JAJISG01; genus JAJISG01. The sequence continues at coordinate 1,018 of JAJISG010000243.1, forward strand.
AGGAGAGAGGCGCGTTGGTGATATCGGAGAGGGAGAAGACAGTCTCCACGTCCTGTAGTGCTCGACGGACATCCTCCTCGCTGCGGACATCGCCCTCCAGGAACTCGTACTGGACGTCGTCGGGCAGGTTCCAGAGGGAGACGTACCGTTCCCGCATCATGTTGTCTAGGATGCGTATGCTCTGACCCTCGAAGGCCGGCATCTTATGCACCTCGCGAATGAGCTGCGAGCCCAGGTAGCCAGCTCCGCCAGTTATCAGGATTGTCATGTTCCCGCCTACTTCATCACGATGCCCCAGTCGTACGGGATCTCCTCTGTGTCGGAGGGTAGCCTCTCCTCATCCGGGTTCTTGTAGTCATAGAGCTTGTCAGGGAAGTTGATCAGCAGACATGGCTTCTCCCCGATGGCCTTGAAGCCGTGCCACTTGGAGCCGTCGAAGGAGAGCAGGACCGGGTTATCCTCCCCGATGAAGTGCTCATCGACCTCGTCGGTCTCCGGGTCGAAGATGACGACCTTGGCCATGCCCTGGAGGACGGCGAAGGTGTCACGCTGTCTGGTGTTCGGATGGCGATGCCAGGCCCGGGTGACTCCTGGATGGGAGAGGGAGACATAGGACATGGCGAAACCTGGGAAAATGCCCTCCCAGTCAGAGCGGAGGATTTCGACAAGGTAGCCTCGTTCGTCAACGTGACGCTTTAGGGGATGGACTATCGTGCCTTCAATCATGCTCTGTCCCATGCGTATCCGCCATAAAAAGCACATCGTTCCGCTCTTCAGGGATGCGGCAAGGCGCCATACAGACCAACCTTATCTTCAGCTGTTCTAACCGCCTTCGATCAGCCTCTTCCCCATCTCTAGGGCATCATCGAAGTTGTGTCTGGTGATGTACTCTATGTTCAGGCCGAGGGGGATCCCTCCGTAGGAGCTGCTTTCCGATAGTATGCGTCGCCAGTTGGCCAAGGCGAGGTCGATAGATGGCCTGGCCAAGTCCTTCGATTCGCCGGCCAGCAGTCCCCGCTCAGTCTCCGGATCAATTTCCACGCCGAGCCAGTGCAGGAAGTCCAGATCATTCTGGTCAGACACAGGAGTGAAACTCAGGAAGACCGTGGCGTGGTCGACGTCGCGCCGCTTGCAGAGGGAGTCGTACGTCCTCAACACCTCCAGCAATCTGGAGGAGGAAAAGATGGTCTGGGTGGTGAAGAAATCAGCTCCTGCGCGGGTCTTCATCAACATCCTTCGCGCTTCATCCCTACGTTCAGGGATCATTATGTTGCCGCAGAGGAGGCCGGTGTCCCTCATCATCCTGTTCGCCTCCAGCACCGTGGGGCCGGGGTATCTGTGCCTGCTGGAGTTGCCGCCGACAGCCACCACGTTGTGGACGCCATAGTCCTCCGTAGTGACGAAGGCCCACTCCGCCAGCTCCTCGTGGCCGGACCTGCAGTGGACCACTATCTTGTTCACGATCACATCCTGATGCCCACATATGCTGCGCATGACCCTCGAGAATTCTCGAGGGTCCATGTTCTTGTACAGGGGTCTACCGCGATAGTTCTCCTCCACGATCTCCGGGATGTTGACTGCGTCTATCTCAAAGGTGTTGAGAGCCTTCTGAACGTAGCTGTCGATGAACCTGACGACGGACTTCTCCTTCGCCCTGCGGCTGGGAGGGATGACCTCCAGCATGACGGGCCTATCGCCAAGCTTCTCGCGGAGGGACATGATCTCAATAGCCACTCAGGCTTCCCCACCTGTTTCACGTGTAAACACGCCTTAGGATTTCCTTTTTGCTACGGACAACAGAGTCTCGTCTGGCTGAGACGATGGATTGGAGCCTGCAGGCTGAATGGAGAGGCTCTCCGAAGCACTGCCGAATCAACAGACAGGCGGCTAGAATATCGATGCCGAAGTGCCGTCTGAAAGTTTCGTTATTGTAGGGATGTGAGTTTCTAATAGGATTCGTTGACGCATACTGCCCAAGGATGACTGAAAGCTGTTTCAGAGTGCGCATCA
>JAJISG010000244.1 GCA_022848835.1 Thermoplasmatota archaeon
TCTCGTCCAAATACCAGTACGCGCTCTGTCCCACCGTGTCGAAGGCAAGGGTGGCCTCCGTGGATCCCTGGGTCGCGTTCATGTACTCCCCGGCGGGAGAGATGCCGCTGGTGCCCGTGTCGTGGAGGTAGTACCGTTCGGGAGGCGACACCCCCGTGGCGACCTACGCGAGGATGCCGAAGAGGAGGGTGGACAGGAGAATCCCGATCACCAGGCTGGCGGAGATCCTCCGCTTTCGAAGGCGCCGCAGGCCCACGATTAGGGCGAGCGGGAGGGTCAGGAGGAAGGCCGCGGTCCCGAAGTCCGCCCAGAAACGCGTGAGGGGGGCCAGGCCCGAGGCTAGGAGTAGGGTGACCACTGCTGCGAGCAGGGCCACCAGGATGATGGCCTGAAGGTTGGGCTTTGCAACGCGCTCCATGAATCGGCGCACCTCGCCTCACCGTAGCCTCCTCCCGTGTCCCCTTAAAGCGCACGTTCTCATTATCACTCTGGATACTAGGAATCAGGGATGATGATGAGAATCAGATCCAGGAAGAGAACGCCTTTGGGAGCTCCGAGTAATCTGGAGGCGCTCTGGAGGCCGAACGCTGAAGCCTTCTGTACACACCATCAAACCTCTCCCATTCCACGAGAGCTATCAGGCTCATTTCCTCGCGGCAGAGGGAGGACAAGGTGGAGGCAATGTGGGCTTCCCGTGCCTCTTCCACCCTCCTGCGACCCTTATATCGATTGATGGTAGCATCCAGCTGTATGACGAGTTCCTCTGGTGTCTGCATGTCAAACCGAATATCTGGGAGTCTCTTGAGATTTCTAGACTCTCGAATCATCTCCAATCCGCTGACCTCCCTGCAGTACAGCTCGGTAAACTCCTCCTCATCCATGTCTAGGGGCAGGCAATCGAGATGGAGTAGAGTGGCGACCCGCGCCGCCTCCACAAAGCACGGCGGTGGCTTCTCCACGGGACCAAAACGCCTCAGCTCCCTCATGTATAACTCCTCCTCGATTCCTGAGGGCGGCGCTTGAATATGTGACTTATTCAGGAGGACATCCAGCTCTTCCGGGGAGATGGAAAGGGCAACGGCATCGTAATCGCCACCGTGAATAGCTCCTCTGACCTTATCGGCCTCCGACACCAGGCCCCTGATAACAGGCAACAAGGAGACCCTCGAGGGCCCAATCTTGAGGACTCTGATCACTCCCTCCTCTCCTCCACGAGCTCCACCATCTCCTCCCGACCCTGCAGCTTTCCAAGCTCCCTGGAGTCTATGATGGGGATGCCCGAGAGAATATTCCGCGCCCTTCTCCCTTCCACGAACATGACGGGGTCCCTCTCCACAACCTTGGAGAGGTTGAATACGACCTCAGCCTTCCTATCCAGCTCTTTCTCACTCCTCCCCATTCCCGCCAGAAAGAGCACCTCCTGATCCTTGGTGATGGCGTCGAAGGGAGACTTCTGCGTCAAGAAGACCTCGTAACCGAGTTCCCTCAACAGCCTCATTATCTGGGCCTTGAAGCCGTGCAGACCAGGAGAACCCCCCCGGCTCATCTCGTAATCCCTCTGGGAGGAGAAGGGATCGAGAGGTTGAACCAGTGGCTCTCTGAGGAACTCCTCCAACCTCAGGGCCACCTCGACGGTGGCGCTCATGCCCTTCAGGTACATCTGTATGGTCCTCCGAGATACATGCGCGACCTCCGCCAGCTGCCCCAGGGATAGGCCAAAAACCTCCCGAGCACGCCTCAGCAGGTCAGTATCGAGCTTGACGTAGAGACCTCCAGGAGCGGAGAATATGAAGGGTGGAACGCCCTCCTCCAGATACTCCTTGAGCGTCTCCGGGGAGGCGATAGGGATGCCAAAGCGGGAGTAGACCACGCCCTCCTCGAGCCGTCCAGCGCTGCTCTTCACACCTACAAGGAGTGTCGATGCACTGAGACTGAGGCCAATCGACCTCAGCTCCAGGGCGCAGGCCTCGCTGAGGGCATCCACATTCAGCAGGACCTTAGTGAGAAGGAGTTCTGCATCCCTCCGAGCTGCGAGGTCGAAGCTCAATCCTCGACTCCAGTTCTTCTCGCTGACGTAGAAGCCAGTCCTGTAGAGGACCTCCCGGACCTCCGTCATCAGTAGCTCTCGGTCCACGGTTAGGAGAAGATTACTCTTCTATATAAACGAGACTTCGGTGCCACCCCAGGTTCGCAGGCTCCTTGCATCGAACGGGAGGATATCACAAGTCACGGTCCGACAGTCCAATTACAGGGGGAGGCAACCAGGAGGAGGCTAGTTACATCTTATATCGGGAACCCCCTTAGCTGGTATGATGGCCTCCAGGATGGTGGACGGAAAGGTCCTAGTGGATGATCCTGCGCGGGGAAGCCAGCTGTACAGCCGGGGATACTTCGGGAACCCCCTCTCTGGCGGAGGTGTGGAGCTGGATCTGGTGGAGGCCACCTACTTGATGGAGATGGGGAAGCTGGATGTCCTCAAGGGGGGGAGGCGCCTTCGGATGGAGGATCTCCTGCGAGCGGGGCACACCCTCAACCCCAACTTTGAGATCAGATATCTCGTATACAGGGACCTGCGGCAGAGAGGATACGTGGTCAAGCCGGGAATCCCGCCCCTGGACTTCAGGGTGTTCCCTCGGGGCACGGGGCCTGACAAGGGGCCCACCAAGTACTGGGTCCTGGCCATCTCCGAGAGGAGCGTCTTCGATATCGAGGAGCTGGAGTCCTACATCGCGGACGTGGCCAACGTCCGGAAACAGCTCATAGTTGCGGTAGTGGACGAGGAGAGTGACATCACCTTCTACAGAGTCTCCAAGGCATCGCCCAGGGGTGATCTCAAGGAGGATGGTGGCGACTCCCCGACGGAGGCCCTCTTCATGAAGGACAGGGCCATCATCCTCGATCCGGAGAAGGCCAGCGGGTTATATGGACTCGGGTTCTACGGTAGGATGCTGGGAGACAAGCTTCAGCTCTCGCTCCTGGAAACCGTATACCTCGCAAAGAGGGGATTGCTGGTCGTCAGACGGGCTCAGACAGGAAGGAGGATAGGATTGGCAACCCTCCTCAAGGATGCGAAGGCCGTACAGCCGGATCTGGAGATGAGGCTGAAGGTGTATGAGGATCTCAAGGGTAGGGGCGTCATCGTCAAGACGGGTTTCAAGTACGGCTCTCACTTCCGCGGATACGAGGGCGATCCTGAGGAACATCACGCAAAATACCTCATACACGCTCTCCCGGAGGGATTCAGAGGCATGTGGCCGGAGATCAGCAGGGCCGTAAGGCTCGCCCACGGGGTCCGCAAGGAGATACTCCTGGGCAGGCTGGGGCCTCGGGTCGAGTATATCAGGCTTCAGCGCATCAGGCCGTGAAGCCCTTCGAGGTCCTCTCGGCGTCACATCCGGACGGAAGAAGAGTTAATGTGGCCTTCCCGACTTCCCCCCACATGAAACGGGAAGTCTCAAAGACCAGGCCCTCCACTTTCTCGATCGTCGCCCTCGACCAGACCACTGGCGATCTGGGAGTCGCCACTCAGTCCAAGTTCATCGCCGTAGGAGCGGTGGTGCCCTGGGCGGAGGCTAAGGTGGGCGCCGTGGCCACACAAGCGGCCGCCAACGTCTCTTACGGTTCCCGTGGACTGGAGATGCTTAAGAGTGGCAGACATCCGCAGGAGGTCGTGAAGAGAATGACGGAGGCCGATGAAGAGGCCGACATCCGGCAGGTGGGAATCGTCGACTCCAAGGGAAGGGCGGAGGCCTTCACCGGGAGTAGCTGCTACGGCTGGGCTGGCCATGTGGTCGGTGAGGGCTTCTGTACCCTGGGAAACATCCTCGCATCGGAGGAGGTTGTTCAGGCCATGGCTCATGCCTACGAGAGCATGGATGCATATCTTCCGGAGAGGTTACTGGCAGCCCTGGAGGCGGGGCAGAACGCCGGCGGCGACAGACGAGGACAGCAGTCCGCGGCCCTACTGGTGGTCCGGGAGGGCGGGAGTCACGGTGGGTACACGGACAGGTACATAGACATCCGAGTGGACGAGCATCCTGCTCCCATCCAGGAGTTGAAGCGGATCTTCAGGATATACGACCTGACACTTCTGGAGAGGGAGGATCCCGAGGATTTGGTGAAACTGGAGGGTGGTGTGGCGAAGGAGGTGAAGGAGATCCTCGCCCGAGCCGGCTTCTACGAGGGTGCAGTCAACCGTAAGTGGGATGAGAAGGGGGTGGAGGCCCTCAGAGATTACTTCAACATAAACAACTTCGAGAATAAGTGGAGGGACGATGGGCTTCTCTGGAGATCCATCTACCACTACATGCGAGACACCGTCTCATAGGGCTATGCGCCCTCGTAGACAATACGACCATCGAAGATGGTCATGTAGACCGGTATCTCCTCAATCCTTTCGGTGTACTGAAGCGGGTCCTTCTCCAGTACGACCAGGTCCGCAAGCTTACCGGGTTCTATAGTCCCCTTCAACCCTTCTTCAAAGCTGGCGTAGGCCGGGGTCTGGGTATAGCACCGCAAGGCCTCTTCGGCAGACAGTCTCTGATTCTCAAAGGGGGCGTTGACCGCCCAATGGACCCCAAAAAGCGGTGAAAAGGGCATGTGATCTGAACCAAAGGCCAGTTGTATGCCTTCGTCCAACACCAGACGAAGTGGGTTGTTGCGCCTCATCCGCTCCACCCCGAGCCTCTCTTCGTAGAGGCCGCCAGGGCGTCCCCACTTACCGATGAAATTGGGCTGCATCGAAGCTACGATGCCCAGCCTCTTCGCCACCCTTAGGTTTTCATCGCTCGGCAGCTCGAGATGCTCGATCCGATGCCTCTTGCCCTCACAGTCGACCCGTGAAAGACCCCGGAGGGCTACTTCGATGCCCCTGTCTCCGATGGCGTGAAGAGCCAGCTGGAAGCCCGCTCCCGCGGCTTCCCGGATGAGCTTGAACATCTCCTCTTCAGAGCTCATCAGCCTACCAGGGTTGCCTGGTTCATCCTCAAAGTCTTGGAGGAGGGCGGCCGTTCTGGCTCCCAGGGAACCATCGAGGAAGGCCTTTATGGGTCCGAGTCTGAGGTGTTGCCCACCGAGGCCCGAGGAGAAGCCTCCTCCCAGCAGGTTTGGGAGCTCCTCCGAACTGATCATGAGGTTGACCCTTAGCATCAGGTCTGCCCTGCGATGGATGCGGAGGTAGGCAGCGACCTCTCTGCGATCTACGATGTCGTGGATGGCTGTGATGCCCAGGCTGTGCGCCTTTCTGATCATTCTCCGTATGCCGTCGGCGATCTGATCGATATCGGGCCTCGTGGCATCCAATACCGCCTGGGCTGCCTCCTCCTTGAGGATTCCCGTGGGGTTCCCATCCCTGTCCCGCTCCACTCCCACGAGTCCCTCCAAGGGCAGCCGCTCCAGAGTCTGGGAGTTCGCCACCGCCATATGCCCATCGACTCTCATCAAGGCGACGGGATTGTGCGGGGCAACCCGGTCCAGGTCGGTTCGGAGAGGGTACCTCCTAACTGGCCACCCACTCTCATCCCAGTTCCTCCCCAGAATCCACTCGCCAGGCTCCCTGGTGCGAACGACTTCGAGGAGTTTCCCCTGCAGTTCCTCGAGGGAGGAGGCGTCCCCCAGGTCGAGGGAAGAGAGGCGAGAGCCAACGCTCGCTAGATGGGAATGGGAATCGGTGAAGCCTGGCAGCACCCTCCGCCCCTCTAGGTCGATAATCCTTGTCTCCGGCCCAGCGAAACCGATCGCCTCGGCCTTCAGGCCGACGGCCAGTATGCGGCCCTGCCCCAAGGCCACAGCCTCAGCCTCAGGCACCTCCTCAGACCAGGTGAGAATCCTGGCCCCTATGAGAACGATGTCGGCACTCAGCCTCATCGATCGCTCCCCAGCTTTTCCAGCCTCTTAGCAGCCATCTCCAGGGTCTCCAGTCTCTTGGGGAAGGCGAAACGGACAAGGAACTTGCCCTCCTCCGGATGAGAGAAGAAGCTACTTCCCGGAACCACGGCGACCCCCACCTCCTTCACCAGATGTTGGGCAAACTCCACGTCATTCTCGAAGCCGAAGGCTGTTATGTCTGCCATGATGTAGTATGCACCTTCAGGCTTGATGCAGTGGTAGCCCAGGGACTGGAGGGTACTGAAGAGCAACTCCCTCCTCTCGGTGTAGTCCTCCCGCAGAGCCTCGAAGTATGAGTCCGGCATCTCTAGGGCGCGGGCACCCGCCATCTGGAGCGGATGGGGGGCTCCCACCGTCAGGAAGTCGTGGGTCCTGCGGATGACCGCTGTGAGGGTCTTCGGGGCAATGGCGTAGCCCAGCCTCCACCCCGTCACGCTGAATGTCTTAGACAGCCCGCTGATGGTTACCGTCCTCTCCCACATGTCCCCCAGGGTGGCGACGCTTACGTGCCGCCTGCCGTCGTATACTATATGCTCGTAGATCTCATCCGTGACACAGACCGCGTCATGGTCCTCGCAGAGGTCGCCAATCAACTTGAGATCGCTCCGGGGGATCACCTTTCCGGTGGGGTTGTTTGGGGTGTTGAGAATCAGCGCCTTCGTCCTGGGACCGAAGGCCTCCTTCAGACCCTCCTCCTCTACCCGGAAGTCGGGCCATTCCATCGGCACGAAACGCGGTATCGCCCCCGACATTATGGAGTCAGGGCCATAGTTCTCGTAGAAGGGCTCGAAGATGACCACCTCTTCGCCCGGATTCATCAGGGAAAGCATGGACGCCATCATCGCCTCGGTCGCTCCACAGGTCACCACGACGTTCTCATCTGGATCCACCTCGAACCCCTGGAAACGAAGGAAGCTGGTGGCGATAGCCTCCCGGAAGGCCTCCGAGCCCCAGGTGGTGGAGTACTGGTTGTAGCCTTCCTCCAGGGCCGCCTTCGCCGCCTCGACGACCTCTTGCGGCGGATCGAAATCGGGGAAGCCCTGGGATAGGTTGATGGCGCCGTGGAGGTTGGCGAGCCTGGTCATCTCCCGAATGACGGACTCAGGAAAGTGCTGAACCCTCTCCGACACCCTCCTGTCTGGAATCTCGAAGGATGTCTTATGCTGGCCCTCCCCTCCAGATGACACGCGCCCAAACGACGGGGCCCTCCGATAAATAGGTGATGGGGAGTCCTAGCACGATGCCTCCCCTGGAGGAGGGCCCTACTACCCTCCCGCACCTATATCTACCCTGCAGCATTCGAAGTCGTGGGTGGGGGCCCGATGGAGACGGAGATCGATGAGGGGAAGGCCGCGTTCCTGAAAGGGTTGCAGCTAATGAGGGTGGCCACCATATCCAGCCAGGGGGACCCCTTCGTCGTCCCCGTGCGATTCTACTTCGACGGAAAGGCCATCTACTTCACGTCTGCGAAAGGCCTCCCCCTGATCACCAACCTGAGGGCGAATAGACGGGTGGCCCTCGTGGCCGAAATGGCGAGGGGAGACGCACTGGAGGGTCTGGTCATCCAGGGCTTGGCTCAGCTAGTAAGGGGCCAGGGGGAGTACAGCAGCGTCCTCGAAGCGCTGGAAGAGAAGTACCCTGGTAGTCTCGCAAGTAAGGGGGAGGCCTTGGTCAAAGTGGTCCCGGTGCGCATCTTGGACCTGAGTGGAGGTGAGCCATGATCTTCGAAAGTCCCCGACACCCTACACCGATTGACAGGGGCGGGTGCTTCATTTCGGCCCAGCGATTACTTGATAATCGATGAGACCGATGGAGCTCGTCGAACGCGTGAAGAGGTGGACTGGAGTTCCATGCGTGAGGACTCCCGCGGGAGGACCGCGATGGTGGACAATTCTGCAGCGGAGGCATCAAGGTTGGAGGCCGAGGGATGAGGGCCGTCGCCGTAATCATCTTGAAGAGCTTCCACGAGACGAAGCCGAAGTTGGCTACCGTCCTTAACGTGGGCGAGAGACGCGCCCTTACCAAGGCTATGTTCGACGACGTCATATCCGCCACCTTAGCCTGCAACCAGCTCAGCCACATCGTCGTCCTCAGCCCCGAGGAGGAGGTGCTCAGGACGGCCAAGGACAGGGGCCTAGCAACCATGAAGGAGGGGGAGTCCCAGGGCATGGACAAGGCGTATCGGCGTGGCGCGAAATTCTGCGTGGAGAGGGGCGACGAGGTCATGGTCAGCCTACCCAGCGACATTCCCCTCCTGACCTCCAAGGACCTAGACTACCTTCTGGGGAGGATGAAACAGAGTCCCAAGGCCCTGATCGTCCCCTCCACCATAGGACCGGGGACGTCGATACTGATGACGGCGCCTCCGGACATCATAGAGCCACGCTTCGAGGAGGACGACCACCTGGCTCATCTGGCGGAGGCGGAGAGGAAGGGAGTCCCCGCGGAGGTCTGCGAGCTGCTGCAGGCAGGGTTGGATGTCGATACGCCAAAAGACCTCGCTCGTCTCTTCCTGGTGGAGAGGCCCTGTAGTACCAGAGACCTCCTAGAGGATATGGACATCCTCGACAGGCTGCGGCCCTTCTTCTGAGGAGGCCTTCAGAGCTCCACGTCTATATCGAGCTTCTCAATCAGCTCCTTATACCTGTTCCGGATGGTGACCTCGGTCACGCCTGCCACGTCGGCCACCTCCCGCTGGGTCCTCCTCTCGTTGGAGAGGATCGAAGCGACGTATATGGCAGCCGCGGCCACCCCCGTGGGTCCCCGCCCCGAGGTCAGCTCCTTGTCGGTTGCCTCCTTGAGCATCTCCATGGCCCGGGACTGGGCCTCGCCAGAGAGCTTCAACTCGCTGCAGAAACGGGAAACGTAGTCCTGGGGCGCCGTGGGCAGGAGCCTCAGCTTGAGCTGCCGCGTCATGAACCTGTATGTCCGGCCGATCTCCTTGCGGGTAACGCGGGATGAGTTGGCGATCTCGTCCAGGGTTCGCGGCACCTTCTCCTGCCGACAGGCAGCATACAGGGCTGCGGCCACGACTCCCTCGATACTTCTCCCGCGGATCAGGTTCTTGTTCACCGCCTTTCGGTAGATCATCGCCGCCGTCTCCCTGACAGTCCTCGGAAGGCCCATGCCGCTGGCCATCCTGTCTAGTTCCCCCAGCGCGAAGGCCAGGTTCCTCTCGGTGGCGTTGCTGACCCGGATCCGCCTCTGCCACTTCCTGAGCCTGTAGAGCTGCGCCCGATTTTTGGTGGGAATGGACTTGCCGTAGGAGTCCTTGTTCTTCCAGCCGATGGTGGTAGAGAGCCCCTTGTCGTGAATGGTATAGGTCATCGGAGCTCCTGTCCTGGCCCTCTTTTGCCCCTGCTCCATATCAAAGGCCCGCCACTCGGGCCCCTGATCTATCATCCCCTGTTCTATGACCAGGCCACACTCCTGACAGACCAGCTCGCCTCGCGCCTCATCATAGGCTAGGTTGGTGCTGCTGCACTCAGGGCACCGGATGGGCTCCTCTACCTGTTCCACATTCCTCTTTTTCACTCTCTCACTTCCACAGAGACATCAGAACCTATGACCCTCAGGCTCGGCTCCCGGTAGGGCTCCACCGTCACGTAGGGAGCCTCCACAGGGCCAAAGACCCGCCTCACACGCCCCAGGGGCCTTCTCCTGGCGTCGAGGACATCCTCTCCAACCCGGGGGGCGAAGGAGGCCTTGACGAGCACATCTCCCTTATAGGAAATGTTGCGAACAACGCCCAATTTCCTCATAATTTCACCGATGTTTATGAGTGCTTATCATGAGGAAGCTTTTATTTAAGCTTATCGAAACCTTTTACAAATATGAACAATAGAGCTGTAGGCGGTTCGCCTGGTCGGTCCTGCGCGAGGCCTCGCCTCCACATACGTTTTTATAACCTCCCCAGCTCTCTTTCCAACGATGCCGCAGAGGCTCCTACAGCATAAGCACTGTGTCACCTGCGGCAAGGCCGTCCCCCTGACGGAGGAATTCTGCTCAGAGGAGTGCGATTCGAGCCACAGCCAGGTCCTCGGAAGAAAGAAGAGGCAGCTCATGTTCCTCTGGATAGGCGCCATCGTCGTCCTCATCATCGCGATGCTTGTCGGCTTGGGGTGAGAGGGTGCGGGTCTGCCTGGGGGGAACCTTCGATCCCTTCCACGATGGGCACGAGTCGCTCCTGAGGCGGGCCTTTGAGGATGGGGGCGAGGTGCTCATAGGCTTGACATCCGATTCGATGGTCTCCGCCAAAGGGCGGCGGGTAAGGGCTTTCACGGAGAGAAAGCGGCACCTGGAGCAGTTTCTCAGGTCCCGGGGCTGGGAGAACTTCACCATCGAGGAGATCGACGACAGATTCGGACCCGCGGCCCACCTTGCAGAGCTTGATGCCATCGTTGTGTCGGAGGAGACCGAGAGGACAGCCTCCGACCTTAACGAGGTGCGCTCCTCAGGAGGCCTCAAGCCCCTCCAGATCCTGAGGGTCCCGCTGCTCCCAGCGGATGATGGCCTCGCCATCAGCTCGACGCGGATATCTCAAGGTGATATCGACGCCTCAGGCCGGGTCATGAGGGTCATGAGGGTCTTCGTAGGCACGGGAAACCAGGTCAAGGTCCGCGCGGTCCAGGGGGTCCTAGAGAGGATCTACGACAACCTGGATGTCCGCAGGCGAGAGGTGGAGACGGGGGTGCCACCCCAGCCCCGCGGGGATGAGGCCCTTAGAGGAGCCGTGGCTCGGGCCCGAGAGGCCATCGGGAGGGGTCATCTTGGAATCGGCATAGAGGCCGGGCTCATATGGCACGAAGAGACGCGTCGGCATCTGGATATCCAGTACTGTGCCGTGGTGGATAGGTCGGGCAGGGTGACCGTGGGTTGCGGCCCGGGATTTGAACACCCTCCCGCGGTCGTGAGGATGGTGGAGGGGGGCGGGACCGTGGGAGAGGCGATGGAGGCCCTCACAGGTATCCAGGACATCGGAAAGGGGGAGGGGGCCATCGGATACCTGACAGAGGGTCGGATGGATCGGCAGGAGTTGACGGAGATCGCCGTGTTGATGGCCATGGTCCCCAGGGTGAGAAGAAAGCTCTACCTCTAAATTCTGTGACCTTTCCGACCGAGCCTGAGACGCCAGCAGAGGGAATCATATATCAGCTGTCCACTCTCTCCACAGGGATCAGATGAAGGTGAGGATAGCAATCAACGGGTACGGGACCGTGGGAAAGAGGGTGGCAGACGCAGTCTCGGCCCAGGATGACATGGAGGTGGCTGGCGTCACCAAGACCAGACCCACCTACGAGGCACGGATGGCCCTGGACAGAGGGTACCGACTATACGCCGCTTCGGAGAAACACCTAGCCTCCTTCAGGGCCGCGGGCATCGATCCGAGCGGCACATTGGAGGATCTCCTGCAGGAGGTGGACGTGGTCGTGGATGGTACACCCAAGAGAAGCGGCTATAAGGCCAGCTACGAGAAGGCCGCTGTTAAGGCCATCTGGCAGGGAGGTGAGGAGCACTCCCTCACCAACCTCTCCTTCAACGCCTATGCCAACTACGAGGAGGGACTGGGGGCCGACTATCTGCGGGTGCCCTCCTGCAACAGCACAGGACTGATCAGGACGCTCTATCCACTGTTGGTGGAGTACGACATCGAGGAGGTTCTGGCGGTGATGGTGAGAAGGGCTGCGGACCCCTGGGATACCAAGAGGGGTCCGATAAACGCCATCGAGCCCGTCCTGAAGATACCCTCCCATCACGGACCCGATGTACAGTCTGTCCTCCCAGACCTGAGGATCCGCACCATAGCCGTCAAGGTCCCCACGACCATCATGCACCTGCACGCGGTTACCGTGAGGATGGGGTCGAAGGCCACGGCGGAGGAGGTCGTAGAGCTCTGGAGGCGGACGCCAAGGATCAGATTCGTCCAGGAGGGGGAGGGCATCGCCTCAACCGCTCAGGTGATGGAGATGGCGAGGGACCTGCAGAGGCCCCGCTCCGACCTCTACGAGATCGTGATCTGGGAGGATGGTGTGCAGGTGAGCGATAAGACCCTTTACTACTTCCAGGCCGTGCACCAGGAGGCGGATGTGGTCCCCGAGAATGTGGATGCCATCAGGACCATGATGGAGATTGAGGCGGATAAGAAGGTGGGCATCAGGAAGACGGACCTCTCCCTGGGGATTCCGACAGCCTTCTGATAGTCTTGGTGGCCCCCCGTAGGACGCCCATGAAGGCGTAGA
>JAJISG010000245.1 GCA_022848835.1 Thermoplasmatota archaeon
ACGCAGAGGAGCCCAAGACGGTAGAGCTACGGGAGGAGCTGCACATAGTTGCCAATATGGACGCGGACGACATCCAACAGCCCCGCATAAGGAGGGCCAGAGAGATCATTGAGGGGCTGGATATGAAGAGGCTAGAGGAGACCCTCGAAATCCTGAAGAGGCTAGCATCTGATCACAAGGCATACGAGGGTGAATCAATATGCCTTCACGGCGAGGTGGCCGGGACGGTATCCAGCACCATCATAGCCATCTCGGAGGACTTTCCCGAGGGGAGCCTGTGCCTCTACAGCCCCAAGAGCCCCTGCCAGGCCCCCTATCAGGACTACTCCACCCTGTTTGAGGAGATGGTGGGCTGACCACCTCTTGCGGGATGAACCCTCAGTAGTAGCAGGGAGGCCACCCCGCTGGCAACCATGAAGGCTGAGAGCAGGGGGAAGAATGACCTGAGTCCCCGGTCGGCGGACAGATAGCCTCCGAGGACCGCGCCCAGGGCCCCGACACCGAAGACCGAAAGGAAGACTAGACCGAAGGCTAGGCCCCTGACGTTACCCGGAGTTCTCAGGCTCACGAGGACGTTCTGCAGTGGTTCCAACATGAAGAGCAGGAACCCAAAGACCACGACCACCCCCGCTACCATCAGACTCCAAGGGAGAGCCATCAATATGAAGAGAAGGGCCACTGCGCCAGAGCTGACGGCCAGGATGACCTCCACTCTGGACCTGTTGGCCAGGGCGCCCCCTGCCACCTGCCCAGCGGCACCCGCCGTCAGCAGGGCTGCGAACAGGTAAGACCCGGGACCCATAGTGCTCTTTCCTAGGGAAAGGGATGGGAGAGTGAGCGCATCCAGGTAGAGCGGCAGGTAGGTGAGGGCTCCCCAGTAGGCGATACCGGCGAAGATGTATACCAGAAGCACCAAGGTGAAGCCATGGCCTCGGAAGCTCTTCGATATCTCTGCAAGGGCGACGGGCCTCCTGGAAGACAACTCCACAGGTCCCTTAACGGCGAGGGCCATGAGTAAGAGGAGGGCTGGAATGGAAAACAGGAGGAGGACAGTCCTCCAGTCGATGGAGAGAAGGAGAAGGCTGGCAGTTAAGGGTCCCATGGCGATCCCCAAGCTGCCACCCATGCCGTGATAGCCCAGACCCCTCCCCTGATCTCTCACCTCTTTTGATATCATCGAGATCGCCGCGGGGTGATGGATGCTGGAGAAAAGACCGAGCATGGAGAGGGCGAGGAGTAGATGTGTGATGCTTCGAGCGAGGGATAGCAGGAGAAGGGAGATCACGACCCCCGCCAGGTATACCATGAGGAGGGGCCTGGCGCCGATCCTGTCTGAGAGGTAGCCAAAGGGGACACTTCCCCCACCGAAGAAGGCGTAGGCGACGGCCACCACCACGCCCATGACATATATGCTCGTGCCAAACTCCTGGATCCAGAGCACTAGGAAGAGAGGGATCAGGAGGATGTAGGCGTGATTGAGGGAGTGAGCGACGGTCGCATAGGCGACTAGGGTCTTCTCCCTTCGATCCACGTCGGCTCAAGGCCGCATTGGCTTAAACCCTCTGTCAACATTCCCTCCTACGCGGTCCTCAAGGAGCCACTAGCCAGGAGCTGGGCGGGAGACCCTCTCGGGCGGAAGACGCCCACCATGGACGCTCGAAGGTGGTTGCAGACGCTGTGGGGAAAAGGGGGAAAGGATCGAGAGCGGAACTTCGTAGCATGACGCGTCTCCCATGAGAGTTACAGCACCTTGGTAATCTCGTCCGCCTCCGAAGGCTCCAGTGGGTACTGGCCTCGCTCGCCCTCGATCCTGATGCCCTCTCCCCTTCTCCCCACGCGGCCAATTGGAGTCGCCTTCGCGCCCATTCGCGCGTACGCCGCCAGAAGCTTGGCACTCCTGGGTCCGGGGATGGCGACCAGTAGAGAACCTGAACCTATGAGACCAAGGGGGTTCAACCCGAAAA
Source organism: Thermoplasmatota archaeon (assembly GCA_022848835.1). GTDB lineage: Archaea > Thermoplasmatota > Thermoplasmata > RBG-16-68-12 > JAJISG01 > JAJISG01. The sequence continues at coordinate 1,965 of JAJISG010000245.1, forward strand.
ACTCACACAGGACTCGGGTCTCCTCCTCCACGGGTATGGTAGCGGGTTCGACCTCTAGCTCCCGTCCACAGGCCTTCGACGTCTCGTAGAGGCCCATGGCCACTCCTCCCTCCGTGGGGTCGTGGAGAGCCGTCGCTCCAATTTCGGCGGCTAGCAGTGCCTCGGAGACCACGGATATACTTGGGGACCTGAGGAAGTTAGCAGCCCGCATCAACAAGGTATCATCGAACTTCCCCCTCAGCTCACCCGCCCTTTCTCGCGCGAGGATGGCGGTCCCCTCGATGCCCGCGGCCTTCGTCAGTATCAGGACATCGCCCTCTTGGGCGCCGGAGGTCATGACGAGGTTCTCCTTCGAAACGAGGCCATGCATATCTCCCACAAGGACGACCTGATTTACGGTGGCGGTGACCTCAGTGTGGCCCCCCGTAATCGCAACGTCAAGTTCGGTACAGGCTTCATGAACCTGTCGATAGATACCTCTAACCAGGCGCTTCGTGGAGCCCTTCGGTAGGAGAATGGTAATCTGGAACCATCGGGGCCTTGCTCCCATCGTGGCAACATCGTTGGCGTTGATGTGGACTGCATACCACCCGATCTCATCCACCGCGAAGGTCACCGGGTCCGTCTTGAGGATCAGGTACTGGTCCCCCAGGTCGACTGCGGCGGCGTCCTCGCCTACCTCCGGTCCTACACGTACGGAGGAATCCTCCGCCCCTATATGACGTAGTAGCTCCTCCAAGAGGTCAACCGGTACCTTACCCTTCCTGAGGCCCATGATGCTGCCATGGTCTGCAGGTATTAGGGCCTTCTAGGCGATGAGGAAGATTAGCGGGAGTATCAGAGAGCCCATGAGGTGGACCCTGCGGACGCCGACGAGGGGAGGTATGAGGCCGATGAGGGTGGCCACCGCCGCCACCGCAAGTCCCGTCAGTCCTGAGAGGAGGAGGATAATGGCGGGGAGGAAGATGAGGATAGCCGCGACCAGCTTCCGATATGGGATGCGATTCGATATGCGAGCGAAGAGACCGCCGAGCACGAGGGTTAGGTAGAAAGCGGCGCCAGCGGCGACGATGGCGGCTATGAGGAATAGTATGAGGGCTGATGGGAGAGAGGCTAGGGCCCCCCACTCGATGATGAGGGGGCCTACGATGGCCTGAACCGCTACCATGCCACCGCTCCTCGCCCTGAGGATTGTGAACAGCACGACTATGGTGAAGATGGCGGTAGAGGTGTTCACACAGGATAGGGATAGGATGAACTCCTCGTCCGACTTCTCACCCTTCCTCTCACGCCCCGAGAAGAGCTGGGAGAGAACTGTGGCCGTGGCTGCAGTGACCCCAGGAATCCAGGCGACGAAGGCGCCCGCCAAGGAGCCGCCGAGGGTGGCCCTAGTCTTAGCTCGAGAGTCCAGGCCTGTTGCCTTGGGATCCAAGTCCTGTGGCGGTATCCTGGGGGTGCGGAAGAGACTGATCAGGAGAGTAGGCAGGCCGAAGAGGCCTGTGAAAAGAGGGAGGAAGATGGCAGTGCTCGGGTCCCCCCTCAGAGCCTCGAGAGGGTACCAGTTCCTCATTAGGAGGGGCGACATCAGGACCAGATACCCCAAGAAACCTGAAAGGAGGAAGGCAAGGAGGGCCCAACCCTTCTGCGTTACCCCACCCGACTTCCTCACCCTACGCTCCGGAGCGACGAACAGGGCCACTTCCCCCTCAAGAGGCTCCTCCGGGGTTCCCCTCAGTACCACTACGACGCTCCCGTCCTGGTCGCCAACCTCCACGTGGTCTCCTTCGTGTGCTAACACCGGCCCCCTCAGCAGGAAAGCCTCCTTCTGATCGAGAGCCTCTGAGGGCCCTAGTTCCTGGAGCTTGGGAACGGCCTCACCAGCCTTCAGGAGTCCCTGAGGCATCTCACAGACGAGCTCCACCTCCTCCTGAACGACCCTAGGCGTCTCGGATATGATGAAGATAGAGGCCACCAGAATGAGGAGCAGGTGGAAGAACGGGCGAATGTTCTCATAGAGGTCTATAGGGGGACCCATGACGAATCGAAAGGGAAGGATGAGGAGGAGGGACAGGAGGACGGCGGACATGCTCCCCTTGGCGGAGAGTCTGATGGCTTCCAGGCCCCTCCCTCGGAGGAGCATCCGGTGACCTGGAAGGACGGAGAGGGCCGTCTCCGCCTCTGGTGCTCCAAGGAAGATGGAGGGAATGTAGTCCAGGAAGGTGTGGGAGATGACGTTCCCTATGACCAGGGCGGCCACTATGAGGAGGAGGTCATTCGGGGATGGGGAGGCCCACGCAAAGATGGCGGTCGCCATGGCTAGGAGGGCTCCCTGAAAAGCGAGAACCATGGCCGCTACGGTGTTGACGTGTAGTCCAGGAGTAAGGCCAGTGGCGACACCCGCTGCGGTTCCGAGGAGGGAGAAGAGGATCACTGCCAGAAGGAGCAGGATCGGTTCCACGGGGAGACATGAAGTGCAGCCCTAAAGAAGCCCTTCGGTGCTCCCCCACCCGCCTCCTCCCGGAGTCTCGATCACCACGACGTCGTCCCGTCGGATGCCCATGGTCACCTTGGAAGGGAGAGGTATCGTTTCGCCATTCCGAAGTAGGTAGTTGCGTCCAGGCTTAGCATCGCCCCCGCCGAGTATTCCCCGTGGCGAGAATCTCCGACGGTCGGATATGACGGAGATGGTCCCCCGGCCACCGAGGAAGCGGATGGCCCTCTTGATGCCGCATCCGCCCCGGAATCGACCATCCCCTCCGGAACCCGCCCTTAATCTGTACTCCTCCACCCTGAGCGGGTATGTCATCTCCAGGGCCTCTACAGGGGTGTTCATGGTGTTCGTCATGTGGGTCTGGACTCCGCTCATGCCGTCCCTGAAGGGCAGAGCCCCCTCGCCTCCTGCGATGGTCTCGTAGTAGGTAAACTCCCCCTTGCCCAGGTCTCCCCCTATGAGGAGGTTGTTCATGGTGCCCTGAGACTGAGCGGGGATCAGCTCTGGAAGGGCATCCTTGAGGGCAAGGAAGAGGACGTCGACAATCCGTTGGGAGGTCTCCACATTGCCGGCAGCCACCGCCGCCGGCTTGATCGGATTAAGAAGGCTTCCCTCGGGTACGAGGACCTCTACCGCGCGATAGCATCCCTCATTGGGAGGCGCCTCGGG
>JAJISG010000246.1 GCA_022848835.1 Thermoplasmatota archaeon
ACCTGTCGAAAAGCCTTGGTGAACTCGTTCAGCCCTGAAGGCTGGCCAACGGTCATCTCCTGAGGCAGTTCTGGCTCGAACCTCTGAAATCCATATCCGATGGCCATATCCTCTATGAGGTCCACTTCGTGGAGGATGTCGGTGCGGTACGCCGGGATTTCCACCTGGATGGTACCGCCCTGGGCCTTGGCGCCCAGCCTCATCTTCCTAAGGCAGCTAATGGCCTCCTTGGCGGACAGGTTGAGGCCCAGAAGCTCATTAGCCCTCGTAACGGAGAGTTCCCTCACAGAGGGGTTCAGATCTGGCGTCTCGATGGCCCTGTCAGGGCATATGATTGTGACGGAGTTCAGTTGACCACCCCGCTCCGCCATGGCGGTCATGATGATATTCAGCGCACTACTCACTGCCTGGAAATCCGTGCCTGTCACGTCGACGAAGATGCTCGTGGTCTCCGGTGTGAGGGCAGTGACGGTCCCGTTGATGATGGGAGGAAAGGAGAGCACCGCATCATTATCATCCAGGATGAGCGGCAGCAGATCCTTGCCCTCCAGTATCCAGCCATACTCCCTACCCTTCTCGTGCTCCTTCAGGATCTGGCCGAGGGTCATCTCATTCGAACTCCCCAGGGGCATGAAACTCACCTCGTCCGACCTGAAGGCTTTGTAGCGCAAGGGGGTCGTCACCTTGTCGAAGTCGTGCAGGCCTATAGCCACCTTCTTCCTCCTTCTGCCAAGGCCCGTATGTAGCCTCTCTTGAAGCTCCACGATTGATACGACCAGCTCCTCAGTCAGACGCAATCCTCTAACAAGGCCGCCCACGACGTAGGGTCTCACCTCCTCTACATTCTCATCTGCAAGAAGATCGACTCCACCTACCCTCAGGTCATACTGCGGCAACCCAGCTTCGATGCCCAGGAACCCCCTGAGGGCTCTGGCGACACCTTCGACGGAGTACATGTCAGGCCTGTTCGGGAAAATATCCATACGGATGACCCCGTCCTCCACCCCCTCGTGTCCCGCCCCCATCATGGGAATCGTTCCTTCTAGCTCCTTCAACGGAACCTTCCTATGCAGGAGAGAGACCAGATCCCTGTAGTTGAGGGAGACCACCACCATTGGTGCTCGGTTAGGAATGGGAGCTAATATAACTTGTTGGGGCTCTGGCTGTCATGAGGGAAACCCGCTTCTCCTGCTGGCATCAAGGCCTGTAGGGACACGGATTGGCGGTCTGAGCCTCCTGGGGGGCACAATCTCACCCTCAGGGAATGGGCCGGGCCTGATTTGAACAGGCGACCTCCCGGTATCCGAGTTCACGGAACCTATCAGCCGGGCGCTCTAGTCCAGTCTAAGCCACCGGCCCATCATCTGGAGAGGAACTGGATATCCTCAGTTCAGAAAGCCAATTCCCACTCCCCTTTTAAGATTTCGGGAGGTTCTCAGACGGGGGCCTATCGTTAACCAGGGGATGTGATGTTATCCAATCGCTCCGCCACAGGCCCAGCCCAGAAGGGTCGATCGGGGAGTCCCTCGCATAGAGACGCTGAGATAGATAGGGATGGCCAGGGATGGCATCTCGCGATTCTCTGATGACGACGCGAAACACGCTATCCTGAGTGCTGACATACAGGTGGCCGTCCGGTCCATTCATCACATCCAGGATACCCCCCGACCCACTCTGAAGCTCGACTGCTGACGTGAAGTTCACACCGCCCCCTTCCACATCCCCAATGACGCGGTTCAGTGTCCCTTCATTCCAAGAGCCGAAGAAGGCTGAATCGGCGTACCCCTCCCCCAGG
>JAJISG010000247.1 GCA_022848835.1 Thermoplasmatota archaeon
AACTGTCGATTTCTTGGCGGCCTCGCTGCCCTCAAACGGTCCCCTCAGCCAGCAATGATTCGCCGGTCGAATTATGCAGCTGCCTCTCGAAAATGGACCCAGCGGTGTCCGTCCTACAGACTATTAGCATCGGATTCGCAAAAGCTACTGGAGGGAGTCCGACGCGGGGTTGGGAAAGCTACGCCCTTTTGATGTTCATATAAGAGGCTCAAGTGGCCCCGCGGCTACGCCCCCGGCTAGCAGGGGCCACGGCCTGCTGGCCTCAAGATCACGGGCCTACTCGATGCCCAGATACTCCTCCAGTTCCGTCACGATTCCGAGATACTTGTGGTGGGCCTCTTCTAGCTCCTCCTCAACGCCCTCAAACTCGCTCATCAGTTCTTCCGCTTCCACGGGCGTCATCAGCTGGTCTGCCATGGGGAACAGGACGTCGTCCTCCTTGGCGATGTGATCGCCCAGGAGTTCGAGGTAGGCGCGAGCGTGGGCGACGAAGGCCGGGGGAGCCGCGTTCTCGATGGCCTCAGACATGCCGCGAACATGTTCTCTCCCCACATCATGCTCGGCCAACATGACTCCGACAGGTCCTTGGTCTCGGGTGAGCCCCTTCCCCTCTAGGTAGGGGAAGAGGATGTCCTCCTCCTTCTGATGGTGGCACCCGTCGGCGAAACCGCGTATGAAGTCAACGGCCTTGTCCAGAATTTCTCCGGGGACCTCCTCTCCCGTCTCCAACCTTTCGACCGCCCTAGACAGGGCGGTCAGCCCCCTCTCGATGACCCTGTGCTCCTCCCTGAGTGTGTCGGTCTGCTTCATCTCAATTCCGAGGCTAGAGATACACACGCTGCCATAACTCTCCTCGCTAATCTGTTCGGGTCATCTCCCAGATCACTCCCCCCGGACATCGTAGAGGGGAGACGGATGAGGTTCAGGTTCAAGTGGCGGGAAAAACGTCCTGCGGGTCTCGAAAGGACGGATGAGAATGGGAGAGATCACGGGCGGTCTGGTTCAACGAGCTTGCCGAGGCCAAGGCCTAAGAGACCTTCGGGAGGCCAAACCCAAGAAAAACCACTCCCACGGCGAGAAGCCCAACGAATGTGAGGTCAGCCGTAGCCATCAAGACGATTCCTACCGCCACGAAGGCAAACCCTACTCCGACAAACGCTGGGTTCTGATTCTTCTTCTCCCGCTGCGCCTCCCGGCAGGAATCGGGAGAACGCACGATGTCGAGCCTCGTGATGAGACGATGCGGGCGCCAGGACTCGTGGGATAGACGCTCTCGGTCTCTAGGGCAAGGGTTCTATAGGACTTCGCCGCATGGAAACAGTTCCGTAAACCGTGCTACCACGCCAGAGGGGCTCGACGTTTCCTCTTTCTAGCAGGTGGTGGGCAGGCGCGGGGGTGCTGTAGCACTTCCGGGGGAGAGAGTTCGATGGAACGAATCAACTTAGCCATAGCAGGCGTCGGGAACTGTGCCAGCGCCCTCGTCCAAGGCATCGAGTACTATTCAGAGTCAAAAGAGGAGCCGGTCGGCTTGATGCATGGGGAAATCGG
>JAJISG010000248.1 GCA_022848835.1 Thermoplasmatota archaeon
CATGGCAGCGAGTCACTCTTTATAGAGCCACGTTCGATCTACTCGGGAGTAGTCGAGGAGCTCCTGGGGGGAGAAGAAGAGTCGAATCTCCCGATGGGCGCTCTCGAGGCTGTCGGCGCCATGTATCAGGTTTCTGGAGATGTCCATCCCCATGTCGCCACGGATGGTACCCGGGTGCGCCTCAGCTGGGTCCGTGGTACCGATTAGGCCACGAACGGTAGCTACCGCTCCCTTTCCCTCCAAGACGATGGCGACGGAGGGCCCCGAGGTAACGTATTCGACGAGGCCTGGAAAGAAGTCCTTGCCCTCATGTTCAGCATAGTATTTCTTAGCCATATCCTCGTTCACCCAGAACATCTTGGTGGACACTACCTTGAGCCCCTTCTTCTCGAATCGCCCAATTATCCGCCCAACGAGTCCCCTCTGGACGCCATCGGGCTTGATGAGGACGAAGGTCCTTTCCATCTCCACTAGCGCGCCTCCTTTAGATAGCCCAACACCTTCTTGGCGGTGGCGGGTCCTATGCCTCTCACATCCGTCAGGGTCTCCTCATCGACGGCCTTTAGCTTCTCCATGGACGTGTAGCCGGCTTCCCATAGAGCCTCAGCCATGGATCGTCCCACGCCAGGCAGCTCCTGAAAGGCCTCCAAGAGGGACTCCCTGTCCTCCACTACCGGGGCCACCTTGACGTCCGCTGGCGCTGCGGCGGGTCTCTCCACACGTCGTGGAGTGCGTACTCGAAGGGCCTTCACGTACCTCCGGGTCCATCTCACCTTTCGCCCGATGCGTCCCAGGCCTAGCATGTTCTTCTGGCACTTCCCGGAACAGAAGAAGTAGATGGTGCCATCCTTCCGTACAAACATCTTGCCTGTACCTGGCTCTATGTCATTGCCACAGAAGGTGCAAGTTCTTGTGACGGGCATCTCGAACTTACCTTACCGAGAGCTTACGGGCCTCGCGGGCGGTCTCCCTGAGCATCAGGGTGTCCCCAACCTGCACAGCGCCCTTGACGTTTCTTGTGATGATCCTACCCTTGTCCCTGCCGTCCAGGACCCTGACCTTCACCTGCGTGGCCTCTCCGGTCATGCCGGTCCTGCCGACGACTTCCACTACCTCAGCGGGAACGCTCATGTCACCGACCATGTCACTTTCCCCTCAGCTCTGTCGCCTTGGCGCTCAGCTCCTTCAGCAGCGGCTTCCCCTTCCCTGGGTCCACGACACAACAAGAGGCTGTGGACTTACCAAGTCCAGCCGCGACACCCAGTTCCTGCTTGCTCGGGACGTAGGCATATGGAACCTCCCGCTCCTCGCAAAGCAGCGGCATGTGGGCTAGAATCTCTTCAGGAGCTACATCCTCGGCCATGACGACGAATAGGGCTTCGCCCCTCTCCACTAGCTTGGTGACCTCATTGGTCCCCTTCCTCACCTTGCCACTATCCCTGGCCGCCTCAACCACCTGGTACACCTTGTCGTACAGCTCCTTTGGCGTGTCAAATCTCACGTATATGGGTCGACCCATGGCGAACCTCCTTTGGTTCAAGGAACCTCAGTCACTGGCTCCTAGAAGAGCGAGTTCCAAGAGTGGGGGAGTTATAAAAGGCTTTTGGGAAGGGGACCTGGGTCATCATCAGGGAGGCGCTGGAAGAGGTGGGCTTTGGGAAAGAGAATTCATCGGAGTTTCACACTATTTCAGTGGGCCGTCATGCAGGAGAGGAAACAGCCCAGTGGAAAGTCGGTCAACACCCCTCCTCTTCATCCACCTCAATCGCGGGCTGCAGTAGAAGTGAGAGCACATCCCGCCTGGTGTCTCTGAGAGTGGGCCTGAACCTCTTGGCCACCTCTACATCTTCCAGGTTCAGATCGCACCTTACCACACCCTCCTGGAAGTCTGTGGCCTTG
>JAJISG010000249.1 GCA_022848835.1 Thermoplasmatota archaeon
GATGGTGCCAAGGAGCCGCTCTCTCTGGCAATCCCCGCCCTGGCACTGGCTGTACTGACCCTCCTCCTCGGCCTCCTCCCCTCGCTGGCCACAGGTCTGATCTCGACCTCTGTCCTCTCCGGCGAGGGAACCTTCGCGCCGAATCTTTTCTCTGGTTCCATCAACACCCTCGCGATGAGCCTAGCCTCGGCACTCATCGGAGTCTCAATCCTCTGGCGCTACGAAGCAGTAGCCGGTCTCCTTAATCGGAGCCTGGTGAGTCTGGGTAGGGTCACCGCTGATGGGCTGTACGAGGGCTTCATCGGAGCCTCTCGCCGCTTCTCCAGAGCACTGGGCCTTCTGGTCCAGAACGGTTCTGTCAGAAGGTACACCGGTATACTGATTCTCTTCGTCCTACTGGCGCTGCTCTGGCCTCTTCCCCGGCCAACCCTCGAGATGCCGGTCTTGCAGAGTACAAAGGACGTCGTGCTCGCTGTCATCCTGGCGGCCATGATGGTGTTTGCAGTTCTGGCGGCCTCCCTCCGGCGCACCCTATACGCCATCCTCAGCCTCTCAGGGATGGGGTTCCTCCTAGCGATGACCTTCATGCTTCTCAACGCCCCGGACCTGGCCATGACCCAGATTCTCGTGGAGATGGTCCTCCTGGTGATATTCCTCATGGTGTTGCACAAGATCCCGTTCCGAGCCATCCAGCCCTCAAAACGCAGGGGCCTGGTGGACGCCCTCTTAGCCATAGGCATGGTGGGAGCAGTCGCCTCCCTTGTCGCCCTGTCTCTCTCCGCCTTTCTCCTGCCATCCGTGGCCACTTACTTCCTGGAGATTCCCGTGGAACTCACAGGCGGCAGGAACGTGGTCAACGTTATTGTCACGGATTTCAGAGCCTTCGACACCCTTGGGGAGATCACGGTCATAGGGCTGGCCTCCTTGGCCGTCTACACCCTCTAGAGGAGGTGGAATCCTGACTAGCGTGGTGGCCCGGGTCATCACCAACGCCGTGCGTTACATTTGCATCCTCTTCTCCCTGACCCTGCTCCTGGCAGGACACAACGAGCCCGGTGGTGGTTTCGTAGCGGGGGCGATGACAGCCAGTGTATTCGCCCTTCTCTACCTGGTCTTTGGCAAGGATTACGTAGAGTCCAGGTTCCAGACGGATTATCGGACCTTGGCCGTCAGCGGCTTCCTCATCACCATCTTCTTCGCCCTGATGCCCTTGGTTCTCGGGGAACCGGTCCTATCCAGTATCCTGTTTTCGTTCGACCTCCCCCAGCTAGGACGAGTGGAGCTGGCCTCGGCGGTAGGTTTCGACTTCGGCATATATCTGGTGGTCGTGGGCTCGATTCTGACCATCCTCAGGTGGAGTGCGGGAGGCGAAGAGCTTGGTTAGTTTCCTGGCCCTAGTCATCGGCATCCTCTTTGGCGTGGCTGTCTGGGCAATTCGACATGGTAACACCCTGAGGATCGTTATCGGCCTAAGCATCCTCTCAAACACCGTCAACCTGATGCTGATTGCCGTGGGATTCAAGGGGGAGATTGCCCCCATCATAGGACTGGAGGGGGCTCCGGCAGATCCCCTCGTTCAGGCTCTCATCCTTACAGCCATCGTCATAGGCTTCGGGGTCACAGCCTTCGCCCTCGTCCTGAGCTACGCCCTCATCAAGGAAGAGGGCAGTACAGAGGTTGACGCCTTCAGGAGGCTCCGCGGTTGAGCCTGCTCGCCGCGCTTCCGGTGGTAGGCTCGCTAACGACGGCGGTCCTCCTGTTGGTCCTCTCTCGTTGGCCCCGTATCCAGAAGGGCCTCGCCCTGGGCTCCAACCTTCTTCTGTTCTCCATAGCTCTGGCCCTCCTGGTAGAGGTCAGGGAGGGGGGGATTCAGGTCCACCACCTGTCGGGATGGCCTCCGCCATACGGAATCATCCTGGTAGCCGACCTGCTCAGTTCCACCCTGCTGACTGTAACTGCTGGCGTTTTTTTGGCGGCCCTGGTCTACAGCCTTGGGTACATGGAGAAGGAGTCCCTACGCCTCTCCTACCTTCCCCTCTTCTTCTTCCTCATGACGGGGGTCAACGGAGCCTTCCTCACGGGGGACATCTTCAACCTCTTCGTTTTCTTCGAGGTTATGCTACTCTCCACTTACGGCCTGCTGATTACCTGGGACCCGAAGGGCCTCATCAGCAGGGCGGAGAAGCTTGAGGCCACCTTCAAGTACCTGATTCTGAACATCATCGGCGCCGCTGTCATGCTCTTGGCCATCGGTACCCTCTACGGCACGACGGGAACTCTCAACATGGCACAACTTTCCGTTCGAATCCAGACCTTGCGGGCAGCGGGCGTGGTGCACATTGACCTCATAGCCCTCTTGTTCGTGGCGGTCTTCGGGCTCAAGGCCGCCGCCGCCCCCTTTCACTTCTGGCTGCCGGATGTGTACACCTCCGCCCCCACACCTGTCAGCGCCATCCTCAGTGGCATCCTCAACAAGGTGGGGGCTTATATGATGATCCGCCTCACTTCCCTCCTCTTCGTTGGTTTCGAAGGCGTCTCTGAGGTCATCCTCCTTCTAGGCCTTGGAACCATCATTCTGGGTGGTGTAATGGCCATGGGCCAGTCGGACATCAAGCGGCTTCTGGCGTATAGCAGTGTGAGTCAGATGGGATTCCTGCTTCTAGCCATCGGCCTCGCCAGCGGGCAGGCCATAGCTGCGGCGATCTTCTTCCTGGTCAGTCACGCTATCATCTCGAGCATGCTGTTCTTGGCAGCGGGGGGCGTGACGCATCTCACCCGGGAGAGGTCCATAGATAGGATGGGAGGCCTTGCCGGGTCCTCTCCTTTCCTCGCCATCACCTTCCTCATAGGCATCATGGCCTTAGCCGGACTTCCCCCCCTCAACGGTTTCATCAGCAAGCTTCTCATCTTTCAGGCGATCATCGATTCCGGCAGGCTGCTCTACGTCCTAATCGCCCTCATCGGCGCCTTCCTGAGCATAGTGTACAACTTCAGGGCATGGCTCGACACATTCTGGGGGAAGACCAGGCGAACAGAGAAACGGTCCCTGAGCCTCTATCTTCTACTTCCAGTTGGGTTCCTGGCGGCTATCTCTCTCCTCTTGGGAATCTTCCCTGAGCCTCTGGTGGATCTCGTATCCCAGGTGGGAGTCCAGGCTACAACCCCGGATTTCTATGTGGAGGCTGTGTTAGGAGGGGTGACGTGAAGACCTACCCTTACGCCGTCCTCGCCCTTGCCTTTACTTGGATGTTCCTGAAGGGATCGATCACACTCCTCTCCTTCCTTGAGGGACTCTTCTTCGCCATTCTTACTGTTTTCATCTCCCGCACCATCATCAAGCCTGAGACGAGAGAGACCATCCCCGGAGTCCTCAAGCGGTTGCCGTCCTTCCTCTTGTATCTGGCCTTCCTCGTCAAGAGTATCGTTCACGGAAACATCGACGTCATCTACAGGGTTCTGCATCCCAAGCTTCCGGTGTACCCCGGAATTCTGAAAGTCAGCATCGAGGGAAAGAGTGAGTTGGAGGTAGCCATGATGGCCAACACGATTACACTCACGCCTGGGACCCTGACCATGGATGTGGACATGGAGAAGGGCGTCATGTTCGTCCACACCATCAATGCGAAGGACCTGGAACGCGTGAGGCGAGAGTTGAAAGAGGTTGAAGGTTACGTCGCGAGAGTGTTCAGATGATCCCCTTCACGTACGCCATGATAGCCTTGGCGGGTGTAATCCCCATCGTGCTCTATAGATTCGTCCGAGGACCGAGCATCCCTGACAGAGTGGTCGCGCTCGAAGCCCTAGTCTCAATCGTGATGGCCCTTCTAGTCCTCAACTCCTACATCCAGGGATCCTCCGTCTACATCGACGCCGCCTTGGTCCTCTCGATCTTCGGATTCATAAGCACCGTGGCGATTGCGAAGTACCTAGTACGGGGTGACCTGTTTGCTTGATGGCCTCCGGGAGATCATCGCCACCGCCTTCCTCATAGTCGGCGTCTTCTTCTACTTCAGTGGCGCCTTGGGCCTCCTCCGGTTTCCTGACGTGTACAACAGGATTCACGCAGCCACCAAGACCTCCACGATAGGGGTCGTGGCCATCCTACTATCAGGTGTGGTGGCCCTGGGAATCCAGCCCGTGAGCGTCAAGGCCGTGGTCATCATCCTCTTCCTGCTGCTTACATACCCCGTTGCCGGTCATCTTCTGGCCCGCGCCGCCTACCGCACTGGTGTGGTCCTCACAGATAGGACACTCCGCGACGAGTACGGGCCAGCCCTAGAGTTGGAAGAGATTGAGGAGGTCGAGGATGGTCCGGAGGAGAAAGAGGGCGCCTAGCCCCTCCTGACGGTGATGTGCTCCGGGGAGGAGAAGCGGTAGACATTCCCACGCCACTCGAATTCACGTATTCGCCGCGCCTTGCGGACGTTATACATCATCAGGAAGGGTAGGAGGACGGTAGCAAGGTAAAACCAGCCACGGAAACGGGAGAACTCCCGCCTGAATGAAGGCATGGCTCGCTTGAATGCCCACCTTCTGAGGAGGTTCTTGAGCAAACCCAGGTAAAGCGGGCTCAGGAGGAGCAGGGCGGGGAGAAGGAAAGCCGGACTGAGGAGGAGGAGACCGGTGGCAAGTAGGCCCAGGAACAGGGATGCAGCGTATATGCCGTAGGGGAGGGCGAGCCTCCTCATGGCGGGTGCGTAGAGCAGGGCAAGACAGGCCTGGCGGTTGGTCCAGTGGATGACTTCAGAGAAGGAGCTGTCTGTATAGTTGGCCACGGTGGCCCTCGGGGCGAAGGCTATGCTGTAGCCCGCCTCTTTAAGGGCCTGGGTCATGACCATATCGTCACTGAGACTCCTCCTCCAGGCCTCCTCTATCTTGAGGTCTTCCAAGACCTCTCTGCGTATGGCGTAGGATCCACCCCACAGGTACGCCCATCTCCCGCTGAACATCACGTTGCCCGCTGCGCTGTTCCAGGCAGATTGAAGGGCGGGACCGAGGCCTCCGATGGTGGGAAAGTACCATCGGTAGCCCGTTGAGGCCGCTATGTCTGGATCTCTCAGGGGCGCCGCCAGACGAGCCAGCCAGTCAGGACCTGGTATGATGTCGGAGTCGGCAAACGCAATGACTTCGTCGTCAGGGTGAATGTGCTCTAGGCCCGACAAGAGAGCGGCGATCTTCCCTGAGCACCCATCGAGGGGCTTCGACCGGACGACGGTCACGGGCTCCTCGAAGTGGAGATCTCTGAAATATCGATCCGCCTCGTCGTCGGGGTCCGTGATGAAGATAAGTCGATAGGCTGTGTACTGTTGATGCAGAAGAGCTGAAAGGGTTTCTGCCAGGGTTGTCTCCAGGCCCCTCACTGGGATGAGGACGACAGCTTTCGGTTGAAAGGCTCCGTCGACCTTCAGGGCGGCAGAGATCCGGTGAAAGAAGGAGATGCCGTCCGCCAGGGAGATAAGGGCAAAAAGTCCAGATCCAATTCCGAGGATCAGGAAAACCAGCCCCACCGCGAGAAGATCGAAAGCCACGGCGACCCTAGACCCTCCAGTTCTTTAGCCCTTTCTCTCATGAAAGACGGGTCGGAGGTTAGCCCGTCCAGAGGTCCACCAAGTTAAATGATTCGGATAGCTGAAGAGACGAATGCAATGATGCTAGACGTCTCTGACAAGTGCATCGACCTCCCGCCAGCCCTTCGCCTCGCTCACTGCCCAGC
>JAJISG010000025.1 GCA_022848835.1 Thermoplasmatota archaeon
GCATCAGATAGACAGTGGGTGTGTCCCATACCGTCTCGATAACCTTAACCTTGAACTTCTCCAATAAGTACCTCCGGTTGCACGTCCAACCAAGAAATTCCATGGGTTAAAAACTATACGCGTTGAAATTTTTGTTGTGCAACAACCGTCCCCTTTCCAGGACTGGCCTGGTGGGGGCGAATTTCTCTTGTCCTGTCAGGGGGGACTTCCTTCGAGGTGCCGTCTGAGACTTCTGTTCCTCATGTGCACTCCTCCGACGTTTCTTCGGCTCAACAGAGGGGATTTCAGGCGTGAGTGAGTGGTAAAAGGATAAATAGCGCTCGCTTCCTGAACGACAGTGTGACGCCCAGGGAGGGATGAGGATATTCAAACCTAGCGTAAAGAGGATCTGCAAAAAGTGCGGTAGCGAGATGGTCTACTTCGTCCAGCACGCCCACGGGAACTACCCCCTTCTGGACTACCTATGCCCGAAGTGTGACATTGGGGATGAGGGATAGACCAGGCCTCTTAGGGGCTCGATGATGAAGGTAAAGGCGATAAGGGAGAGCGGTTACGTCCTGGGACCTTGTCCTAAATGCAAGGAGGAGGAGCTCGGTATCCTGATGTTCGATGACTTCCGCATGGGAGCGGAATGCATGGCCTGCGGGGACATCTTCGACGTGGATGAGATAGAATGGATTGAATAGTGAGCGCTGCGTTCGTGATAGGATGGCCAACGCACCGTCCACAATGTGGGTTTTGTGCCGAAGATGAGAACCCCATCGCGACACACCAGGTGAGTCTCTGACCTGTATCGCGAGGGAACAGTGCAGTGGCAATAATCCCGAGAATATCATATACGAGACCTCATGCAGAACCAGATGGCCTCGATAGGAACGATCCACCGGAGGACCTCAAGACCCATAAAGTGAAGTGGGCGGCATTGGAAACGACAAGTGCTGTGCATACGAATCCAGATACGAAAGGAACGACGTAGAAGCGCCCCATGTCGTCTTGCTGAATGAGACAGCGAGCTTTTAGGAGTAGAGGGCATCACGAGCCCATGGCGTGGATCGAGGTACTGGAGCGAGAAAATGCCCAGGGACAGCTGAGTGAGATATATGACGAGGTGAGTCGCAAGAGGGGAGGAATCGCGAACGTCTACAAGATTCACTCGATGAATCCTCCCACCCTCAAGGCCCACCTAGAACTCTACATGTCTCTGCTCTACAGGAAGGGTGGTCTCTCTAGGGCGCAGAGAGAGATGATCGCTGTCACTGTCTCTGCCCTAGACCAGTGCGGGTACTGCGTCGTCCACCACTCTGAGGCTCTTGCCCGATATGTGAAATCCACTGAGACCTTGAAATCCCTTCGGCAGGACTACCGCGAAACCGATCTCCCAGAGAAGGAGAGGGCGATGCTGGATTACTGTGCGAAGCTAACGATGAACCCATACGAGATGCGGGAGAGAGACGTTGAGGAACTGCGGACGACCGGTTTCACCGATTCGGAGATCCTTGACATCAACCTTATCACAAGTTACTTCAACTTCGTCAATAGAGTGGTGCTGGGCCTAGGCGTGGAACTAGAGGCCGATAGAGAGAGGGACTATCGATACTAACCTTGTGCAGTGCCAACATTAGTGGGGGACCTCCTCAGTGTCATCCGTTCCCACCTCTTGTTCGAGAGTGAGAGCATACATCGTAAACTCGCGACTAGTAATCTCCATTCTGAGCTCGTGAATTCTCAATGAGGGCACGGTCACAAGGTTACACATGTCAGTTCTCTTCACCACCGTGTCTCGCTTGCTGGTCATGCCTCGGGAATTCACCATGGATCCACTCGCCATAAGGGTAAATGGTGTTCATCTCATGATTCCCAAGATCCAAGAATATGGTGCAACTTCACGGAGTGTCGAGCTGCGGATTCAGAGATGAGCTTCCACTTGGTGTTGAGACTTTCTGCACGACGTCTTCCTCGAAGTCAAAGCCCTGGGTGTCCACGCCTGTGAAGGCGAACTCCTCCTTGCAGGTGTTCCAGAAAGCCTGGATATGTGGGAGGGTTCTGAGACAGTTCACACAAGTGTAGGTTCATCATTCCTACAAAAGTAGTGTGACCCCCCAGACCCCGAAGCATGTGCGGCCTGAATTTGTCCAGGCCATGATATCCTCGAAGTTCGGCGTCTGACATAGGAGAACGCTCATGACTTCGCAAGGGCTGGGACAACCACATGACTTTGGCACTCGTCCTATGATTCAACTTCTGTGTCCTGTAGGAACATTCATAGTCTTGAATGGCAATGACCAATCCATGAGTGAGGTTCTACGGCCTACAGACCTCGAGGGCCTCTCCATATTCGCCAGAAAGTTCGAAGCGGGAACTCTGATGCTTGTTCCTGAGGGAGGCGAGGAGATTTCCTTGGCCTGTGTCTGCGATCGATCCCACTGGCTAGTCACCACTCAAGAACAGGACGAGAAGATAATTCTGACCCTCGTCTGTCACAACTGCCGACGACGCTACAACTTTCCGTATACAGGTCCCATCCCTTAGCATAGAGAACCGATAAGGATAAGCCTTCGGCGCGCCATATCTTCAAAACTGTTTGTTCGTCTGTTCGCGGGGTGGAGAGGTAAGGAGCGCCCCAAGGGGTGAGAAATCCCATGAGAATTCTGGTGATAGGCGCCGGCGAACTAGGGGCCAGGACCGTTGAACAGCTGAGGAAGAACGAGCGTATTGAGATTGTAGTGTCCGACCATCGTGAGGATCCGTACGCCCTCAGGGAGGGCATAATTGACAAGGTGGACATCAAGCTCCATGTGACCCCTATGAATGCAGTGCAGGTCTGCTTAACGGCGAAGCCGGCCCTGGTCCTCATCGCTCGGAAGCTGAAGGACTGGGGCCATCATAACACGCTGATGGGAAGTCAATATGTAGCAGGCATGGAGAGGGAGCTGGCGAAGCTCCACATCCCTGTGATACCCGTCTCCGGCGATGTGGAGTTCTAGGCTCCAGAGCCCGGAAACCCCCGCCTCCTTTCGAGATGCTTCTAGAGTTGCTGAGGTGGGGCGTAGCGGGGACCTCCGTGAGCCGATCGTAGAACAGGGTCAATTCCACTCTGAGTTGACTCACAGAGTTTGAACCCCCTCCGGGTCTCAGGAAGGCCATTGGCGTTACGAATGGCGTGACTGTCGGTCTCGTAATCGGCGCTGCCTTCGATCCCAGCGCTAGGAAGAGACTGGAACGGCGGTAGTCGAGAGGCAGTAGAGATCGACATCTTGGCATGATGAGCAAGGAGCTTCAATCCACAGTTCAGAGAAGTCCCTTTGACATGGAGGTCGCAACCTCAAGCGCTGAGTTCACATCCACTTCGGTCGATTCCTTGAGAATGGAACCCAGCGATCCAACCACTGCAAGGAGGTCCTGCAGGTTTGCCGTGGGTCCCATATGGCCAATCCTCAGAACCTCGCCTTTGAGCTCGCCAATACCGCCGGCCACCAGGATATCGAAATCCTCCCCAAGCCGCTTCTGAAGCTCCGTTGCGTCGACCCCGGGGGGCGGCCTCACGCAGGTCACCGTATCACTGCAGTCCTCCTCCTGGGCCACCGTCTCAAAGCCCATCGACCTCAGGGACTCACGGTAGGCTCTGCCTACAGTTCTATGTCGCTCCACCCTCTTTTCAAGTCCTTCTTCGAAGACACCTTCTAGGGCCGCCTTAAAGGCGAAAAACACATTGGTGGAGATGGTGGTCGGTTGGGGATGCCAACTGCCCCAATCCTCCCTGTACTTGTCCCAGATGAGTAGGTTGAAGTACCAGGCCTTAACGTCGTCTGGATCCACGCTCTCCAAGATGGACCCGCGCACCGCCACGGGCGCTATCCCCGGTGGGGAGCCCAGGCACTTCTGGGAGGCCCCGAAGCAGGCGTCGATCTTCCACTCGTCGCAGGGAAGGTCCAACCCTCCGATGGAGGAGACAGCATCGACTGCGAAGAGGGAGCCGTATTCATGAGCAAGACTACCCAATTCCCGCATAGGATTTACCATTCCAGTGGAGGTTTCTGAGTGTACGGCGAAAAGGGCTCGAACATAGCGGCTGCTCAAGACTTCCTCTACTCTCCTCATGTCCGGGGGTGATCCCCAGCGGGAGTGGATGGAGAAAGTCTCGATGCCGTGTGCATCCAAGACCTCTCTCAAACGCCGACCGAAGAAGCCGTTATCGATAACCAAGGCCTTGTCGTCCTGCTTCAACAACGTTATCACTATAGCCTCAAGCCCAGCGTGGCCTGGCCCCACCAGAGGATAGACCTTGGCCTTCCTCATCTGAAATAGCCTCTGGAGCAGCTCCTCCGTCTTTCTGTATGCTTCAAGCCACTCCTTCCCGTAGTGAGGGACGGCGGGCATAGCCATCTCCTCCGCGATTTTCCCCTCCACGGGAGAGGGGCCCGGGATGAGCAGCCTCTTGGTTCTCATGAAACTTGGCTGGAGATAACACCACCTCTTTTACAAGTTTCGCCTATATGTAGCAGATTGAGGCGGTACTGTGAGATGGCGTAGCAGGGGGCGGCCAAGCATTAGAATTGCATCAGCCGTTGATGTCCTGAGTAATTTCGAGGTGGAGACATTTCTCCTGTACGTTATTGAAGATATTCCTCATCGCTTTGTTGGTCCCGAGGTCTTCCAGGGCCATGGCCTAGGTAAGCAGGCACTGAGGGAGGCGATGGTAAGAGTGCTCAGACACTACCTGGGAGGGTTCGAGGGCAGGGTAGAGGAGCGGTATTTTGGCGACGGTTTCGCCATCTTTGAGTGGCACTGTGATGCGCGGACACCACTGGGCCAGGTCCAGGAGATAGAAGGTATCTTTGTCCTCCACCACGAGCATGATAGGATAACCCTCATTAAGGGCTACTTGAGCCAGAGAGGTGGGCGGGCAGAAAGAGGCTCACAGCACGGCGAGGGCAAGGAGATAGACGAGGATAGCGACCACGACGGTGATGGTTAGGAGAATAATCACTGAGAGCTCTGAGGATATGGCATCCATCTCCGACCTCCGACCAGTCGTGCCATTAGAAGGATCTCCCTTCATGGTGCTAGAAACCTAGGGATTACCGCCTATAAATCCCTGACCACTGTCGAGTGTCCCAAGCTTATATCTAGCCGAGCCCGCTTAACGTGACCTTACAGGCTCGATGGTGATGGCGGGTGCTTCCCGAGGACGTGACGACAGAGAGAAGGAGCAACCAAAGCGCGAGGAGGACATTCTTGAACAGCTCTACCGCCACGAGGTAGGCCTCAAGCCATTCGTCTTCGCTGCATTCGGTCGGTTGAGTTACTGGATAAGGAAGACCATACGTCTCATCATTCCTCTGTCCGTCCTCATATTTCTGACATTTGTGCAGATCCTCCCCGACATGAGGATCCAGCACATGTTGGCCATCTTCGCGTTCGTGGCCTTAATGTGGGGCCTCGAATCCGTTCCTCTTCCCGTCACCGCTCTCTCCGCCCCCGTTCTGCTGGTTCTGTACGGGATCTTCGGGAGCGATCGTTCAGCCGTGGCAGAGGCGTTCATCCCCTTTGCCGACCCGGTCATCTACCTCATGATGGGCAGTCTCTTCATGGCAGAGGCCTTTCGGAAGACGGGGCTTGACCGACGTTTTCTCTTCTTCCTTGCCTCTAAGTCTAGAGGAAATCTGAGGCTCCTTCTCTTGGCCTTGATGGCCTCCGCTGGAGTCCTCTCCATGTGGATAACCAACACAGCGGCAGCGGCAATGCTCGTACCACTTGCTGTCGCCATCGCTGGCAAGCTGAAAGGTCTGAGAGCAAAGAGATATGGGTCGATTCTCATTCTTGGTACTGGAACGGCCATTACCGCCGGGGGGATGGCCACCATCGTGGGTTTCTCGGGGAACGCCATAGCCACGTCCTTCCTCTCCGAGAGAATATCCTGGACTTTCTTCGATTGGATGAGGGTCGGAGTGCCGATGGCAGTCGCGACAATCCTGTTGACTTATCTTCTCCTCACCAGGCTGATTCCCAAAGGAGAGGAGGTGGATCTCTCCTGGCTTAATGCCGAGATGAAAGAGCTAGGTCCCCTTTCGTCCAAGGAGAAGAGGCTCCTTGTCATATTCTCTGCCACGGTCCTGCTCTGGATTCTTGGGGGGGAGCTGGCGACGGAGCTTGGTCAG
>JAJISG010000250.1 GCA_022848835.1 Thermoplasmatota archaeon
GAAGAACACTGTTTCAATCGTTGTGTCGCTCGTGTCAGGATCATGGCAGTATTCGATGACGGTGAGTTCCAGCCTGTCCGTGCATCTAGTCTTGCTGGAGACGGACCTCCCCAGAAAGGTCTCACGATACCAGTCGGGAGCTGTGATAAAGACTCCTCCTGTCTGCAGATGGGTCCTTGCTGTGGCGAAGGTATCGCGAATCTCAGCCTCACTCAGAAGGTAGTCTATGGCGTCATGGATGAGTACTGCCTTGAAGGTACGCCCCAGACGGACCGTACGCATATCGCCGACATGGTGCTCAACGCCAGGATTCAGCCGAATGGAGTTGGCGAGCATCTTCTCCGAGATATCCACGGCCGTTGCCTGAAAGTCTGAAGTGAGATGAGACAGATTGTTGCCGCCACCGACACCGAGTTCGAGGATCTCATGCCTTCCTCGCCCCAGTTTTCCGCGAAGCAGTTCACGCCAGTAACCCGCCTCCTCAGCGTAATCCTCAGGAGCGCTAATCAACGGCCACAGATTGGCGAACTCGTCGTACATCCTGATCTGTGTCACTTCGCTCCCTCTCCCTCACACGAATCGCCCTTCCACACTTGAATCTGACCCCACTCTGTTCGCCAGAACACCGCTGGAAACATTTAAGGGCGGTTTCCTTCATTGTATTGTAATGGTAACGGCAGATAGGATTGCTGAGATCCTCGAAGGCTATGATGAACTGGTCATAGCCACCGTCTGTTCGCACTCTTCACTACAGATATTCCATGGAGCCAGGGTGGAGGGTTTCAGGACGTTGGGCATAGCTGTGGGGGAGCGCCCGAAGTTCTACGACGCCTTCCCTGCGGCTCGTCCCGACTCCTTCTTTGTGGTAGACAGCTACGAGGACCTGACCCATAGAGCTGATGAGCTCGCTGGGATGAACGCCGTGGCTGTGCCACACGGCTCCTTTGTGGAGTATATGGGCGCTAATGCTTTCTTGGGATTCGAGTTGCCCATTTTCGGGAATCGGCGGGTCATAGAGTGGGAGGCCGACCGGGAGAAGCAGAGGGTCTGGCTCTCCGCTGCCGGGGTGGAGATGCCTGCCAAGATAGAGAGGCCAGAAGCCATCGATCGGCCTGTATTCGTCAAGTACCACGGCGCCAAGGGGGGTCGGGGCTCCTTCATTGCTAAGAACTACGAAGATTTCCTGCAGTTTGTAGATGGAAGCCAGCCATACACCATCCAGGAATATGTCATAGGCACGAGGTACTACATCCACTTCTTCTACTCCCCAATCGCGGAGGAGGGCTATACCCTGAGCAGAGGCACCCTGGAGCTCCTAGGCTTCGACAGGAGGGATGAGACCAACATCGACGAGATGTACAAGCTGGGGGCCCAGGAGTCCTTGAAGAAGCTGGGCATCTATCCCACCTTCGTCGTCACGGGAAACGTCCCCATGGTCCTCAGGGAGTCCCTGTTGCCGAAGGCCCTGGAGATGGGGGAGCGGGTCGTGGAGAAGTCGCTAGAGCTCTTCGGTGGAATGATAGGCCCCTTCTGCCTGGAGACCATCGTGACGGACCAGCTTCAATTCAAGGTCTTCGAGGTATCCAGCAGGATTGTGGCGGGAACGAACCTGTACATCTCCGGAAGCCCATACTCGGACCTGCTGGAACCAGGCATGTCCACCGGGCGGAGAATCGCCCGGGAGATCAGGCTGGCCAGCAAGCGAGGTAGACTTCTCGATATCCTGACCTGAGGGAGTTCTCTTGCTCAGAATCATCTTGGCAGATGCAGAGTTGGAGCTCATACCAGAGGGACTGTTTGGTCACCCTTCAGTACGCAGCTACGCCAAAAGGAGAGGGAAGCCCCCAGAACGACTCCTCATGGATGGGAGCTTCGTGCATTCCGCCTTGAACAGACTCCCGGACGGAGACAGGAGAGGAAGGCCCGACATTGTCCATGTGTTTCTTCTGGTCTGCCTTGACTCCATTCTCAACCTTCGTGGACAGTTGGAGACGCTGGTTCACACTCGGAACAACGAGGTCATCTCCATATCACAGGAGACCAGGCTGCCCAAGAACTACAACCGTTTCTTGGGATTGATGGAATCCCTATTCGAGAGGGGTGTAGTCCCGTCCAAGGAGAATCCCTTGCTCAGACTCGAACGTGACCTCTCCCTGGGGAATCTGCTAGACCGCTTCCGGGGCCAGTCAATCGCTTTGACTGAGGACGCACCCCTCATGGACCCTGTTGCGGTGTTCGAGAAGCTGGGTCCTGATGTCAACTGCATCGTCGGTGGCTTTCCTCGCGGCGATTTCCTCAGCCCTGTAAGGGAACTTACGGCAAAGCGGTTCTCCCTCTGGAGGGAGCCCCTGAAGATTTGGACCGTGGCGAGCGAGCTGACCACTTCCTACGGGCGGGTCGCGGACTCGAAGGGCAAACGGTGAACCTGTCCTGCCAGGAGGGCGCCTCATTCTTACTGCCGATTCTGTGGCCGATATGGTTTTATGAAGAAAGCCTGCATCGGCAGACGATGGCCGCAGCCGATTTCCTGGGTTCGGCCCTTACACCGATCATCGCCGTCATCCTGGCCTTCGTGGCACTCCTGTTTGTCCTGCGGATGGCCAGGTCAAAAGCCCACAGGCTGGTGAAGACCAGGAGAAGGGAGGACGAGGAGGTGTCCGAC
Organism: Thermoplasmatota archaeon; assembly: GCA_022848835.1. Lineage (GTDB taxonomy): Archaea > Thermoplasmatota > Thermoplasmata > RBG-16-68-12 > JAJISG01 > JAJISG01. Next base: position 2,663 of record JAJISG010000250.1, read on the forward strand.
ATGGCCTACAGTGCCCTCGTCACCTCTGAGGCCATATACCGAGAGATGAGAGAGAGAGGTGTTGAGAGCGCCAATGCGGAGGAGCTGCTGCGGGATGCCAGACAGGCGTACTCCGAGGCCAGACATCGAGAAGCGGAGAAGCTCTCGTCGGAAGCCCGGAGCATCCTCAGGGAGCGATTGCAGGATGAGGAGCGGGTGGAGTCTGATCCTGTTACGATCACAGAGGAGGAGATTCCAGATTCAAAACCGTTGCTGGGCAAGGAATATCCGAATAACTACCTCCAAGCGAGGTTCCTTCTCAGCATGATGAAGAACTCGCTGAGGAAGGGAAAATCTCCCAAGAAGAAGGCGGCCAGAAAAGTGATGAAGGAGGCCAAGAAGGCCTTCGAGGAAGAGAGGTATACGGAGGCTCTAGGTCTAGCTCTGAATAGCAAGAGGATTCTGGAGGGAGAGGAGACCCCCTCCGAGGGTTCTGAGAAGAATCTGTGTCCCGACTGCGAAGGTCCTGTATCGGCCAGCGATACCTTCTGCGACAGGTGCGAAGCCCGTCTGGATGGTTCGCCAAAGTGCTCTGGTTGCGGTCTTCGGCTGGAGGAAGAGGACAAGTTCTGTCGGAAGTGCGGGGCTGCCGTGATGCCCTTGGCGCAGACCAGCTGAACTAGATACAACAGCGGTCTCATGTATGGCTGCCCATGTTCCGAGTGATAAAGGTTAAGACCGTCGACGAAAATCAACCCTGGTGATACCATGAGCCAAGGAATAGAGGAGGTGATGACTTCCTTCTATGCGGAGGGTCAGGTTTCCGCGATCATAACCCTGAGGGTCGACACTAAGGAGGCTGACAGAATCGCCAGCGAGATCGTCCAGTTCAACGTCATCCAGGACCTATTTCTAGTGACGGGCGACACGGATATCGTCGCGAAGGCTCGGTTCACCGACTACAAGGGTCTGAAGGACTTCGTCGTTGATTCCCTGGCTCCGATACCGGGAATAAGGGACACCAAAACATTAATGGTCGTCACGACTTACAAGGAAGGCGGAGTAACGAAGTGAGCTATTACGGTATGCCATCGTTGAGGAACACCGGAAGTATAACATGGAGACTGAAGGGAGACTTCACCAGGTACTGGACGTCCTTAGCCAACTGGCCGAAGACACCTCGGTCCCCAGGAACATCAGGCGGGGTGCCCTCAACGCTAAGGAACTCCTTTTGAAGAAGGAAGATGCCCTGGATGTCCGTGCAGCGAGCGCAATTTTCATCCTGGACGATCTGGCCAACGATCCCAACATCCCCCTTCATGGTCGTACTTTGATCTGGAACATCATAAGCCAGCTGGAGACCATTAAGTAGGGTTCGACTGACACCTTTACACCACCCCAAATAAATCCTTTGATAATCCAACAAGTCTTATGACCTGTAGGCGGCCGTAGTCTAGCGGTCAGGACCGAGGCTTCCCAAGCCTCTAGCCCGGGTTCGAATCCCGGCGGCCGCACTGGACAGACATGGGGATATCAGCAAGATACCCCTCTTACCATGCCTGCCTTGCACTGTTCGGAGTTACACGCTCTCCAAGCGAGCAACTTCTTTATGTCTTAGAGCCACTTCAAAGGCGAAGAGAGCATGAGCGAGGCCCCGACATGGCAGTTGCTGGCCGCGGTGCTGACAGCTATCATGGGCATAATGCTTATTCCTGCAGCCTTCAGCCCCAACAATCTAGCGCCCCCACCGGCTATTCTGGGGTCGGGGGTAGTCATGTTGGCTGTCGCCTTCTTCCTCCTAAAGCTCCACTTCGACTCACGAAAGGGTGAGAGGAGTGGCTGATGGTTGAAGGTCGCTCGGAGAAATCAGGGTCAGCATGAGAGGTAGAACCATTCTCTGCTACGGCGTTCTGCAGGGAGAGGATGGATCGAACCTCTTGGGCGTGAATGGCCGCCTTTCCTTTATATGGTAAAGGTCTTTGGTTACCCTATTTGGCAATGAAAGGCAGGGATTGGTACAACCTTCCGGTGCAGGAAGCGTTCCAGCGAGCCGACTCTTCACCCCTGGGTATCTCCCGAGAGGAGGCAAGGAGGAGGCTAAAGACCTACGGCCCCAATGAGCTGCAGGAGGTCAAGAGAAGATCTCCTCTGAGAATCCTCCTCTCCCAATTTCTTAGCCTGCTGGTACTGATTCTCATATTGGCAGCCGTGATCTCCGCCGCCATAGGCTTCCTGAACAACTCCTCAGAGGAGTTGATCGATGCCCTAGTAATCACGATCATCGTGATTCTCAACGCTGTCTTCGGCTTCGTTCAGGAGTTCAAAGCCGAGAAGTCCATAGAGGCCCTCAGAGCCCTCACCGCACCCCAGGCCACCGTCATCAGGGAGGGGGAGAAGAGGTCGATTCCCTCAGCAGATATCGTTCCGGGGGACCTGGTCCTCCTGGAAGCAGGGGACAAGATTCCGGCGGATGCCAGACTGGTGGAGGTGGCGAACCTGAGGATTAACGAGGCGTCCCTGACGGGCGAGTCGGTGCCGGTCCGTAAGTCCCTGGATCCCCTGAATGGGGAGGTCTACCTGGGCGATAGGACAAACATGGTCTTCAGAGGGTGTACGGTGGAGGCGGGAAGGGGCCGCTCTCTGGTGGTATCCACCGGCATGAGCACCGAGCTGGGGAAAATAGCTGGTCTTGTTCAGGAGGAGAAGGTTGTCGAGACACCGCTTCAGAGGAGGCTCTCTCGTCTTGCCCGACAGATCGGGATCGGAGTCCTCGTCGTTGCCGTAATCATCTTCGTTCTGGGTATGACGCGGGGTGTGGATCTCAGTCTCATGTTTCTTACCGCAGTCAGCTTGGCGGTGGCTGCCATACCGGAGGGCCTCCCGGCAGTGGTCACCATAACCCTCGCCTTGGGACTGCAGCGAATGGCCCGGAGGAATGCCCTGGTCAGACGGCTGTCCGCCGTCGAGACTCTGGGGAGCGCCACCGTAATCTGCTCCGACAAGACGGGTACCCTTACCAGGGGGGAGATGAACATCCGACGAATCTACACCCTCTCCTCTGAGTATACGGTCAAGGGTAGAGGTTTCGAGCCTGTGGGCAGTTTCTTCAGCCATGACAATCAGGTGGATCCTTTGGAGGAGCCTGCCCTTGCACTCCTCTTGAAGGCGGGTGCGCTATGTACGGATGCCTCCCTCGTGAAAGAGGGCTCCACCTGGAAGGTGATGGGGGACACCACAGAGGGCACCCTCGTAGTGACGGCGATGAGGGCCGGGCTCGTGAAGGAGTCTCTGGAGAAGGAGGAGCCTAGGGTGGGAGAGATACCCTTCGACTCCGTCAGGAAGAGGATGACCACTATCCACCGTCGGAATGACATCGTTGCCTACGTGAAGGGAGCTCCGGAGGTCATCCTAGAGCTGTGCACTCGAGGGCTCTCTGAGGATGAGGTGGAGATGGATGAGGGGCTTCGAGGGAGGATCATGGAGGCGAATCAGAACATGGCCTCCCAGGCCCTGCGAGTGCTGGCCGTAGCGTCCCGCCGTCTGCCCGCAGACCTGGAGCAGTTTGAAGAGGATATCGTCGAGAGAGAGATGACGTTCCTGGGTCTGGTGGGGATGATGGACGCCCCTAGGGAGGACGCTGGTCAGGCTGTGGTCGCCTGCAGACGGGCCGGCATTGAGGTGGTGATGATAACGGGGGACCACGAGCTGACCGCCGTGTCCGTCGCCAAGGAGATGGGTATCATGCAGGAGGGCGATCAATCCCTCACGGGTGTGGACCTGGAGGGAATGGGTGATGAGGCGTTACGCGAGGCCGCGCCAGGGGTGAAGGTGTACGCCCGTGTGTCGCCCCATCACAAGGTCCGGATCGTGGACGCTCTCAGGCAGAGGGGGCACATCGTGGCGATGACCGGTGACGGCGTTAACGACGCCCCAGCTCTCAAGAGGGCGGACATCGGGGTTGCGATGGGGATCACGGGTACCGATGTGGCTAAGGAAGCCTCGGACATGATCCTGACGGATGACAATTTCGCCTCCATCGTGAGGGCCATCGAGGAAGGGAGAGGTATATTCGACAACATAAGGAAGTTCGTCGGGTACCTTCTCTCCGCCAACGCGGGCGAGGTCTTGGTGATGTTCCTCGCAACTCTCATCTTCATCCAGCCAGAGTTCCTCCCCTTCTTGGCTCCGGTTCAACTGCTCTGGATTAACCTGGTGACGGACGGCCTGCCCGCCCTGGCCCTGGGCGTAGATCCCGCCTCTGGAGACATCATGGATAGGCCGCCCAGATCTCCCAAGGAAAGCCCTCTCAACAGGGAGGTGGCGGCTGTGGTGATCGGGGTTGGGTTCCTGATGGCCGTTGCCGCCCTGGCTGCCTTCCAGTGGGAGCTGGTGATCCAGGGAGGCACAGGCGGGGATGCGGTGGAGAAGGGGCGGACAATTGTCTTCACCTTCATAGTGGTCTTCGAACTCATCTTCGTCTTCTCCATCAGATCCTTTCGAGAGCCCATACATCGATCGGGTCCTCTATCGAACCCATGGTTGGTGGTCGCGGTGGTAGCCTCCCTCTTCCTCCAGCTAGCGGTAATCTACGTTCCGCTCCTCCAGGTTCCCTTCGGCACCACCCCTCTGGGAATTTTCGACTGGCTCCGTATCCTCCTCTTCTCGGCCCTGGTGATCATCGCCTTCGAGACCTGGAAGGTCCTCCGTCCGCGGTTCAGCTCAAGAGCCGCCCAACCCGGGAAGGAGCCAGGATGATAGAGGTGGATGGCTCTCACGGGGAAGGTGGCGGACAGATCTACCGTATGGCGCTCGCCCTTGCGGCTCTGAAGGGCGAGGAGGTGAGAATCACGAACATCAGAGCTGGAAGGCCGAAGCCTGGCCTGGCTAGGCAGCACATGACCGCAGCGAAAGCAGTCGCCTCCATGACCGACGGCAGGGTCAAGGGCCTCAGACTGGGTTCCCCAGAGGTGATATTTCGACCCGGCCCCCTTAAGGGGGGGAGCATCAGCCTCGATGTGGGAACTGCGGGGAGTGTGACACTGGTTCTTCAGGCATGCCTCCTTCCCGCAATTCTCGCTGGGGCTCCCACGGTATTCCGGATTCGAGGAGGTACCGACGTAAAGTGGTCACCGCCGGCGGACTACTTCATCCACGTCTTCCTTCCCCAGCTAAAGAGGATGAGCATCCACGCGGAGATGAGCATTCTGAAACGCGGGTACTATCCCAGGGGTGGCGGCCTTGTTGAGATGAGGGTAGAGCCGTGCCCCTCTATCAGAGCCCTCCGGCTCCCCAATCTAGGGGAGATTCGCAGCATCGGTGGTAAGGCCCATGTCTCTAACCTGCCAGAGCACATCGCTCAGAGGATGAGGAGGTCCGCTATGAGACAGCTGGTGGACTACCGCAATGTGGACATCCACCAGGAACTCTACGGAGAATCGGAGGCGGTGAGAGCAGGGGGAGCCATCGCCCTCTGGGCTGAGTTTGACAACACCACCATCGGTTCCTCTGCTCTGGCCGAGAAGGGGGTGAAGGCGGAGGATCTGGGGCGAGGGGCGGCGGAGGAACTCCTGGCGGACCTGAAGGCGGGGGCCACCCTAGACGTTCACGCAGCGGACCAGCTTCTCCCTTACATGGCCATGGCCCAGGATGCCTCTTCTTTCACGGTGAGGGAGGTCTCAGGCCACACCAGAACTCTCTTCTGGCTCCTATCGAAGTTCCTGGCTGTGGACATTCAAGAGGAGAAAGCCGATAGAATCGATAGAATCGAGGTGAGACCAGGCGCTACCTTGAAAGTCTAGGATTGCCGTGCTGTTCGGCCTCTATTCTGCATCTGTGCAGTGTCATTTACGCTGTATGCCGGCGTTCATCATCATAAGCATTATCCATAGAGAAAGAGGAGGATCGATTGCGGCGGCACTGACTAGGTCGATGTGAGGGTCGTTCTGAATGTGCCCGCGAGGTGGATGGAATCGAAGTGGGGTGACCGATGTTGGTATGTGATATGATAACATTATGCAAAGTCTTCTATATGTGTCGTTTCACCTTATTCTCAAATGTCAATCATCCGCGTCTTTGAAGAAGACGGTTCTCCTCTGGTGGAAGACGAGAAAATCCGGCAGGTCATAGAGAGACTCTCTGACACCCTTTCCCAACTCAACTTGGACAAGAGGGACCCGGAACTCTGGGCGAGGGCCGCCAAGGGCTTTCTCGCCCTGGGCGACCTCGAGAAATCCCTCAACTGCTGTATGGCGAGTCTGAAGGTAGACGACGGACGGGGCAATGCCAGGCTCCTGATGTTCAAGGCCCAGGAGTTGATCAAGGCTCATGGAGTTAAGAGGGGAGTCTCAAGGCAATACCAGGCGGAAACCCAGCCACTGGAGGGGAGTGGGAAGCAGCCGATGCCCGAACACGTCAAAGGAGAGGACGCCAATCTCTCCCCCCCAAACATTCAGTGGCTTCCCGAGTGGGAGACGCCTAGGCCCGACAGCGAGGAGGAGGCCCGCAAGGATCTCCGGGAGGAACTGACCCCCTCAACGACAGCAATCTGCCCAGTCTGCAACACCCTAGTAGGC
>JAJISG010000251.1 GCA_022848835.1 Thermoplasmatota archaeon
GTAGGGAGGTCCCATAACAAGACGGTGAAGGGTCACTACGCCGGTGCCCTCATCGGAAAGAAGATCGGGGACGAAGTCGACGGCATCTTCTTCGACCTACCAGGCTTCAAGCTCCTCCTGACGGGGGGCTCAGATAAGGACGGTTTTCCCATGAGGCCCGACCTGCCGGGACACAGGAGGAAGAGGATTCTGGTGGCAGGCGGCGTCGGTTTTAGATCGAATAGGAGCGGCCTGCGGAGGCGAAAGACCTTGAGGGGCAACACGGTGGGGCCGGATACGGTGCAACTCAACCTCAAGATCGTGGCCTATGGCCCGAAGTCCATCGAGGACGCCTTCAAGGAGAAGGTGGCGACCGAGTGAATGTCCCCGAGCAACCGCGGGTGAATATCGGTCTCATAGGTCACGTGGACCACGGCAAGACCACCTTGGCGAAGCTGTTGACGGGGGAATACACCGACAGGCACAGCGAGGAGATCGAGCGGGGCATCTCGATCCGGCTTGGCTACGCGGACACGGCTTTCTACAAGTGCACAGAATGCGAGGAGCCTCAGGCCTACATCACCTCTCCTAAGTGCCCAAATTGCGGCTCCAAAGCCGAGTTCCTCAGGGCGGTGAGCTTTGTGGACTCCCCAGGCCATGAGACCCTCATGGCCACGATGCTCTCGGGAGCTGCCCTCATGGATGGAGCCCTTCTGCTGATAGCTGCCAATGAGAGGTGTCCTCAACCTCAGACGAAGGAGCATCTCATGGCTCTCACGATCATAGGGGTGGATAAGATCGTCGTCGTCCAGAACAAGGTCGATCTGGTGGATGAGGAGGAGGCCGGGCGTAACTACCAGGAGATCCAGGAATTCCTGAAGGGTACCATGGCAGAGAACGCGCCTATCGTGCCGATATCCGCCCACCACGACATCAACGTGGACTACCTCATCATGGAGATCGAGAGGCACATACCCACTAAGAAGTTCAAGAAGGGCGAGGCACCCAGGATGTACATCGCTCGCTCCTTCGACGTCAACACGCCGGGTACAGGCCCTAAGGATCTCGTCGGTGGGGTCATCGGCGGCAGTCTACTCCGGGGCAGTCTCAAGATAGGCGATGCGATCGAAGTGATGCCGGGTCGCCAGGTGGAGGTCTCAGGAAAGACCCATTGGGAGGAGATCGCCACGGAGATAGTCTCACTGCGAGCTGGCGGGAAGTCTACGAAGCGGGTGATGCCCGGCGGCCTTATCGCCCTCGGGACGAACCTCGACCCCGCGATGACCAAGTCCGATGCCATGCTGGGGCGGGTGGCAGGTGCTCCCAGTAGCCTCCCATCAGTCGCCGAGAAACTGACCATGAAGACGCAGCTGCTTGAGAGGGTCGTAGGTACTGAGGAGGAATTGGAGGTGGACGACATCAGGACCAGCGAGCCCCTCATGCTCAGCATAGGCACCTCCACGACCGTGGGCATAGTGACCTCCGCTCGGGAGGGCCTCGCCGACCTGACGCTGAAGATACCTGTCGCGGTCGAGGCTGGACAGAGGGCCGCCATCAGTCGAAGGATAGGCGGTCGCTGGAGATTGATAGGCTACGGCGTGATTCAATAGGCTCGATATCCACAAATAGCCGCCTCGCCTTGTCGACCTGTGAAGGTTCTCAAACAGGATCGGAGACGCGGATCCATCAAGCTCCTCCCTCAGAATCTGGACGACCTCTGGCACCTGTACAACCTCATCGAATCTGGGGACTTGGCCAGGGCGATAACTTACAGGAGGGAGGAGAGGAGGACCGACAAGGTTCGGCCTGAGAGAGGGAAAAAGGTACGCCTCAAGATGGGCATCCGGGTCGAAAAGGTGGAGTTCCACGAGTTCTCTGATCGGTTGAGAATCCACGGTCTGATTGAAGAGGGCGCTATGGACATGGGCTCTCACCACACCCTCAACATCGGTCCTGGAAAGGCTCTGGAAGTGGTGAAGGAGTGGAGAGAGCCTCACCTGAGAAGGATTGGAGAAGCGGTGAAGGCAACGGAGAAGCCCCTGATCACACTGCTCTCTCTAGACGATGAGGTAGCCCTTGTGGCTCAGATGCACCAGTACGGCATTCGGGAGGTGGCGGAGATAAGGTCCACCGGGGGTGGGAAGCTCTACGACAACGAACCCACCAAGGAGGATTACTTTACTCAGATACTGGGGAAGCTACGCCAGCTGGACCCCTCCCCTGGTCTTGTGATCCTTGGACCTGGCTTCACACGAGAGGATCTCATGCGGTATGGGAAGGAGAGGGAACCTGGGCTTCTCAAGAACGCGTACAGCTTCGGGACGGGCCATGGCGGGATGCCGGGAATCCAGGAGGCTTTGAAGGCCGGTCTCGCGGCCAAGTTGCTGCAGGACACCAGGGTCGGGATGGAGACGAGACTCGTCGAGAGACTCTTGGGTGAGATTGCGAAAGAAGGACTCTACGCCTACGGGCAGGAAGAGGTCCGGATGGCGTTGGACAGCGGAGCGGTGAACACCCTCTTGGTGACGGATGAGATGAGCCGGTCGAGGGATGTAGAGGAACTCATGCAGAGATCTGAGGAGATGAGGGGAACGGTGACGGTAGTCAGTACCCACCATGACGCTGGGAGGAAGCTGAGATCCCTGGGGGGCATTGCCGCCCTTCTCAGGTTTCCCATCCACTAGGAGCCCTTGGACTCCCCCACCTTGATCGCCGTGGCTATGAGATGTGCCAACCTCAGGGGCTCTGGCAAGGCGCCCCTCACCGTGCTTCCTCGTATCAGCCCCTTGACATCCTCTAGGGGGAGACCCACGGCATACACATATAGAGGCCTGTGTGGCGTCTCCACTCGTTGGAGGCTGGACCTCTTGATGATGTCTAGCCGCTTTCTCCAGTCAGAGAACCTGGCCTGGAGTGCCTTCTCGATGGACCCGATATCCGGCTCCTTCTTGGTCACCGTAGCCACCGGCACGGCCACCCTCTCATGAAGCTGCTGGATATCTATGACGTTGAAGCCCCCGAGGGCAACCCCATCCATCATGATGAGGGAAAGACCCTCCCTAAACCGCGAATTCTTTATCATGTCGGTCAACCGATCGGTGGCATCCTCTCCGTCGACCTGCACCTTCGAGACGAGTATGCCCTCCACATAGGACGGGATTCGCACCATCACGCCCACAACCTC
>JAJISG010000252.1 GCA_022848835.1 Thermoplasmatota archaeon
TCTGCTGTTTGGGAACGTATTTATCGAGGGATGGCATGAACGAGTTACCGAGAGGGGAATGAGTCCTGAAGGGCGTCTTCGTCAGAACTGAGGGGGAGGTCTCCTACTGGTCCTTGAACACCAAACAGCTGGCGGGAACAGCCATGCTGTCTGCCATCGCTGCCATCATGGAGATTCTCCCTGTGGATCTGCGGTTTCCCCTTCTGCCTTTTCGCATCAGCTTTGACCCAGTGGGCATTCCGATAGCTGTCGCTGCTATCCTCTATGGTCCAACTGGCGGCCTGGTGAGCACTGGCATTGCCGGGGTCGCCCTTATCGCTCACGGGAATCCGATTGGAGCTGTCTTCAAGGTGCCGGCAGAGCTATCCACCGTCCTCCCCTTGGCCATGACTCTATACGCCCTTCGACGCGGGTTCTCGAAGGGTCCTAGATTCAGATGGTTCATTGTTGGACTCTCATGGACCATCGCGATCGTGATGCGAATCACGGTCATGACACCAGTCAACTACTACTTCCTGCAACTCTTGTACAGCGTGCCAGGCAGTTTCGCACTCAGTACCCTCCCCTTCCTCGCCGTTTTCAATCTCATCCAGGGAATCATCAACGTAGTCCCCGCGTATCTCATCGTCGACAGACTTCCTCCTGACTTGAAGCCTGGCTGGCTCATCCATGCTGGAAGCTGAAGATCGTAGAAAACCATGAAAGCTATCGAGATTAAAGAGGCGTCCTTCCAATACAAGGGCTCCGCCCAGCCAGCCCTTTGGGATGTCAGCCTGGAGATAGAGAAGGGGGAGTTCGTCCTGCTGACGGGACCGACTGGGTCCGGAAAGTCCACCCTCCTTAGGATCATTAACGGTCTTGTCCCGCACTTCTACGAAGGTAGGCTCTCGGGTAGTGTTAAGGTCCTAGGTGTCGACATCCTGAGCATGAGGCCCAATCAGATTGGCACCATGGTTGGTAGTGTCTTTCAGTTTCCTGAAGAACAGATCGTGGCATCGAAGGTGTGGAGGGATGTGGCCTTCGGACCGGAGAACCTCCTGCTGGAGGAGAGATTGATCCGCAGTAGAGTTGACGAGTCCCTGGCCTTCGTGGGGCTTGAGAGTCTACGCGAACGAGAGGTTTTCAGCCTCAGTGGAGGTGAGATGCAGAGGCTCGCCCTGGCGAGCATACTGGCCATGAGGCCAAAGGTGCTCTTGTTGGACGAACCTGCAGCGGAGCTGGACGCGAAGGGGAGGGAGGACATTCTAGGGCTGTTGGATCGGATGTCCCGGGAGGGCGGCATGACCCTGGTTCTGGCCGACCACAGGCTTGAGGACGTGGTGGGCATGGCGGACAGAGTCGTCGTCCTTCGAGGTGGGATGATTGCACTGAATGGTTCCCCTAGGGAGGTGATGACTCATAGCGATGTTGCAGCGATGGGGGTCGAGATTCCGAAGGCGATTCAGGTCTGGAGGCACCTTCACTCCGCCGGATTCTCTCTCCCCACGCTCCCCCTAACCATCAGGGAGGCGGCGGAAGGGATAAGATATCTTCGGAGGGTATCTACTGAGAGAAAGAGAGCCCATCGTTAGTCTGCGAGAGGTCCACTTCACCTATCCCAACGGGGTGCAGGCCCTTCGAGGGATAGACTTGGAACTGTATGCGGGTGAGATGGTGGGACTCCTGGGGGAGAACGGCTCCGGAAAGACAACACTGGCCCGCCTGATCGTTGGCCTAATAAGGCCAGCGAAAGGTCGCATAACGGTCTGTGGACTCGACACCACGACGGCCTCGGCCTATGAACTGGCGAGACGTGTTGGCCTGGTCTTCCAGAACCCCGATCATCAGATCTTCGAGAAGACCGTGTGGAACGAGGTCGCCTTCGGTCCTCGGAATTATCAGACGCCGCAGAAGGAGGTGGATAGAAGGATCGAGGCGGAACTTCGAGGTTTCGACCTCTGGGTGTACAGGTCGAGACTTCCGACATCGCTGAGTGGTGGTGAGAGGAAGAGCGTTGCCTTCGCCTCCACTTTCGTCCTAGAACCGAGCGTCCTGCTGCTGGATGAGCCGACTAAGGGTATGGACTATGGGAGAAAAAGAGGGCTGGAGAAAAAGGCTAGAGATCTCTGCGATGCTGGCAGGGCGGTGGTCTTCATCACTCATGATGTGGAGTTCGCCTTTGAGTCGACGCAGAGAGCCATAGTACTCCACCAAGGTAAGATACTCTTCGATGGCAGGACTCAGGAAGTCCTCTCAGATCCGCTGATAGAGAAGGCGGGTCTGAGGCTCCCACCAATCGCCCGTCTTGCCGCTCTCCTGCAAGACAGCCTCCTTCCACAGCCCATCGGTAGTGTGGAGGAGCTCTGCAATCACCTGGAGATGCTGCTGTGATGGGCGCTCTCGCTGCATTCCGCTACCGGGAGAGAGACACACTCCTCCACAGGCTGGACCCCAGAGCCAAGCTCCTCCTTTCGATCTCCCTGATCCTCTTCCTGTGGATAAGGGCGGACCTGGAGGTGATCCTCCTCGCCGGCCCCCCGTTGATCCTCTTGATCGCGGTAGGGAGGCTATGGGGGGATCTGCGGGGATCCCTTAGGGTCTACCTTATCCTCGGACTAATCCTCCTGCCCCTGAACAGCCTTCTCTACTCCATCTACGCGCCCACCCCCGACGAGAACTCAGTCATCTTCCTCACAATAACACAGAAAGGAACGCCCATCCTGGGTGAGCTCTTCATCACGAGGCAGGCAGTGGAGTTCAGCCTCACGATCTACCTGCGCCTCATCTTCATGCTCCTCACAGTCAGTACCTTCATCATAACAACGAGCCTGGACGAGATACAGGCTCTTCTCTTCAAACTTCACTTTCCCTACTTCTTCGTGCTGACCATGGGTTTCGCCTTCCGATTTATGCCTACCTTGGCTGAGGAAGCTCAGAGGATAAGGGAGGCTCAAATGGTCAGGGGCCTCGACCCCAACACAGGAGGGTTCCTCAGGAGGTACTGGAAGGCCGTTGTCCCCCTGGTCATGCCCCTCTTGGTCAGCGTCCTAAGAAGGTCAGTGATGTTTGCGGAAGCCCTGGAGGTGAGGGCGACTTTCGTTCAACCGAGGCGGACTCTGATGGTGAAACCTGTCTTCAAGAAGGCGGATGTAGCTGTCGTTTCGACCTCCCTAGCGTTCCTTGGGGTATCCTTTGTGTTCTTGCTACTGCGGCCTATCTTATGAGGAGTGCTCAAGATGCTTCCTGTAGACGGCGAGGCTGGTCAGCTGCAGGAGGTGAGGTCTACTAAACGGTCACTCGTGATTGCCAGCATCGCTCCATGCCCAAAAAAGAGAGGACTCCCTGTTGTCATGACAGGGCAACAGCGAAGATGCCTAGAATAAAGGTCAGGAAGGCCAGGACTTCGAGCTTTCCAAGGCGTTCAAGGAGGGCCGGTCCTGCTAACAGGACGGTGACCACAGGATAGGCTCCCGTGACGGGAGTGACGAGGGCCGCCGGCCCAACGGCTAAGGCCAGGGTCAGAAGAATTACTCCGCTCGCCCCGCAAACCATGGCCATGGCCGGCCATGCCCAGGCGCTCATTCCCCCTCCCCTGTGCGCCATCCTAGGTCGTCGACGGTACAGACTGAACCCTATCAGCCCATTCGCCAACGCGAAGTAAAGGAAGATGGGACCTTCCCCCAGGCGGGACACGGCCAGTTTTACCAGAAAACCCCAAACGCCCCAGAGGAGAAAGGCGAGGATGATTAGGAGTGTGATGGACGTTCCAGTCCCGCCGATTTTTCGCCTTTCAGCCTGGCCAAGGAGAACGGCCGATCCCAGCAGCAGAACCACCCCTATTCCCTGGAGAGGTGTGAAAGCCTCTGCGAGAATCACGACAGCCAGAACGACTGTGACGGCCGGATAG
>JAJISG010000253.1 GCA_022848835.1 Thermoplasmatota archaeon
AAGCCTTCGCGCGGCAGCTCCTCTACAGACACCCTCTCTACACTGGCCAGAGTCGGGGCCTTCGTTCTCAGACCGCTGATGAAAGCCTCAAGAGACCTTCCGAGCCCCTCCACATCCGTGAAGACGCCTTGACTGCTGTTCCAGACCCTGCCCTTCAGGCCGAGACCCTTCGCGAGGTTGTAGACGAAGGGACGGAAGCCGACTCCCTGAACCGTGCCCCTTACGCGAATGAGCACTCTCTTCTGGACCTCGGATGTCTTGATCCACGCCTTAGACATATCCCCACTCCTTAGCCGCCTCGGTCACTCTCCTCACCAACTCCGGAAGGGCTCCTCTCACCTCCGGCCTTGGGGAGGCGCCTATGGTCTGAGCGATCGGAATCTCCACCGCGAGTATCCGGAAGCGGCGCGGAACGCGGAGTCCAGCACCTCTAGCAGCGTGGATTGCCTCGGGAAGCCCCACAAAGTGCGCCGACGGGACCTGAACCGGCTTGAGGTCGTTGGGGGTCAGCTCCCTAATCCTTCCAGGATGATCGCCAGGGATCGAATCCACGACTATGGCATCGTCGAATCCTTCAAGCAGCTCCACAAGGTAGAGGCCAGACATGCTGGTGGACCTGACCTCTGCCTTTGTTCCCATGGCCCGTTCGATGGGCTCGGCCGCCTCGAGACCAATCCCGTCGTCCCCAAGCAGGTCGTTCCCGAGGCATAGTATCAGGAGCTTCATCGCTACTATCCATCCCTTCTTATCTCCCGTATGAGGGAGCGGTTCTGGTCGAATATCCTAATCTTCAGCGGCATGTGGCCCGGCAAGGAGTGGGTGGCACAGGCGTGGCATGGGTCGTAGGCCCGGAAAGCCATCTCCACCTGATTGAGGATCCCGTCGTCGACGACACCGCCTTTGATCATGGCCCGGGCTGCCTTGTCCACGGACATGGCGATTCTCGCAGAGTTGTGCTGCGTCGCCACCAGAAGGTTGGCACCGGTTAGAATGCCCTGCTCGTCACTCTTATAGTGATGAATGAGGACGCCTCGAGGAGCCTCCACGACTCCGATGCCCTCCTTGGGTGTTTCTGTGGGGATTGTCCGGATGTCGGTGCCGATGATCTCGGGGTCGTTAATCAGCTCGTGGAACCTCTCTGCGGCGTAGACGATCTCCACCACCCTTGCCCAGTGATTGGCCAGGGTATGGTGTACTGGCCTGCCACCCAGGGTTTCATAGAACTTCTCGTACAGCTCCTGGGCCTTGGGAGTGGCCATGCCCTCAGATGCGTTGAGCCGAGCTAGAGGAGCCACACTGTAGATTCCGCTCTCCTCACCGTCTACGAAGCCCTTCCAACCGAGCTTCTTCAGGTATGGGAACTTCACGTAGGTCCACGGTTCAGAGTGCTCTGCGATGTACTCCTGATATTGCTCGACGGGGAACCTCTCTACCTGGTTCCCCGAGGGGTCAACGACACGGATCTTGCCTTCGTAGAAGTTGACCCTGTCCTTTGAGTCCATTAGACCCATGTAGTAGGTCCTGTGGGTGTAGGCGTCGGATGTGATCATCTTCACGTAGTCCTCGTTGCCAAGGACCACGTCCTCGAGGAGCTCCTCGCAGAAGAGGGCGAACTCAACTCCTCGATCGGCCACCTCCTTGAAGCGATCTCTAGCCTCCTCTGTAACGCCCTTCGCCACCCCACCCGGAAGCCCGAAGACTGGATGGATGACCTTCCCCCCGAGTTCGGTGATGATCCCCCGGAGGTCCTTCCTCATGGCGATGACCCGCTTCCCGATATCCAGACCTACCTTCTGTATCACGCCCAGGATGTTCCTCTCCGCCTTAGGCGCCGTGGGGCCCACCACGAAGTCGGGTCCGCCCAGGAAGAAGAGGTGAAGGGAGTGGTCCTCTAGCATGAAGATGGTGTAGATCAGCTCCCGGATCTTCTTCGCCGTTTCCGGCGGGTCCACCTTGAAGAGGTCGTCCAGCGCCTTCGTGGCGGCAGTGTGATGGGCCGTGGGACACACGCCACAGATGCGAGATGTGATCTGGGGCGCGTCCTCCGCCTGTCTTCCTACGAGGAAATTCTCGAACCCCCGAAGCTCTGGGATCTGGAAGTAGGCTCGAGACACGTCGCCCTTGTCATCCAGGAATATCGAGATCTTGCCATGGCCCTCCAACCGGGTTATCGGGTTCACCACGATCTGCTTAGCCACCCAGTTTCACCTCCTTCTTCGATGTGAGAGATAGACGTGGTAACGAGTACCGATAGAAGACCCCCACCGGATCGGGGACCTTATCGAGGATCTGCAGGATCTCTTCCTCCTCATCGGCATCGATGATGGAGGATAGGAAAGACAGTCCCTTTGCACCCTGATCTAGCACTTCATCCAGGGGGCCGAAGCAGCCAGTACAGGGCATGTGCCCTTCTATGCACAGGGATTCACAGCCGCCCCGGGTGACGGGACCAAGACAGAGCAGGCCCTGGGCCAGGAGACAGGTCTCCGGATCTATCTCCACCTCGTGTACCCGTTTGATCTCCTTGACGAGGAGCTTCTCGGGCTTGCTATCATTGAGGGGGCACTCGTAGCAGAGCGCGCGGGTCCCCGCAAGGACCGATCCTGGCGGCGGGAGGTCACCGCTGAGAATGGCCTTTATGGCATTGGATACGATCTTCACCGTCGGAGGACAACCGGGAAGGTAGTAGTCCACCTTGACCACCTGATCCAGAGACTTCACTTCATCCCAGAACTCAGGGAGCTCTAGGGTCCCCTCCGGCACCTCGATTTTGACCTCGGGCACTTCGATGTTCTCCCCATGCTCCACCGTGGGTCCGGAGACGTAGTAGTAGTCGAAGATGGAAGCCTTGTCCCACAGATTCGCTAAGCCCGGTACGCCTCCGAGGTGTGAGCAGCTGCCGAATGCGATCACGAGCTGGGACTTCTGCCGCAGTAAGTGCGCCATCTCCTCCTGTTCGGAGAGCCTTACGGCCCCGTTGATGAAGCTCACCGCAATGCTACCGTCCTCCATGGCCTCCACATCCTCCACCTTGAAGTCCAGGGCCACAGGCCAGAACACTATGTCCACCGCTTCGACCACATCGAGAATCTCCTCGGCCAGGTCCACCACGGCTTCCTCACATCCACCGCACGAGGCACACCAGTAGAAAGCGACCTTCGGCTTGTCGGCCATTTACTCACCTCCGTTCTCTATCAGAGGGCCAATCTGTCGGATCTGCTCTGTGATATCGTCGGCCACCCGTCTGAACTTCTCGGGCTCAGAGGCAGAGATCCACTCCAGTCGCAGACGATCCTCGTTTATCCCCAGCTGGGGCAGCAATCGCTTTAGGAGAATGTACCTCCGGAGGGCCTTGTAGTTGCCCTCCCGGTAGTGACAATCGCCGGGATGACAGCCGCACATCAGGACACCGTCCGCTCCTTTCTCGAAGGCTGACATGATGAACTGAGGGTCAATGCGTCCAGAACACATGGTCCGGATGAGCCGCACGTTGGAGGCGTATCGTGCTCTTGCCACTCCCGCGGCGTCCGCCGCGATGTAAGTGCACCAGTTACACACGAAAGCGACAATCCTTGGTTCAAACACCTCGAGCTTCATCACGTCAGCAGCCCTCCTATCTCATCCATGATCTGGTCATCCTCGAACAGCTTCTGGCCTATAGCCCCGCTTGGACACGCGGCCACACAGACCCCACAGCCCTTGCAAAGGGTCTCGTTGATCTCGGCCACACCCTTCTCTTCATTGAGTTCGATGGCGGTGTACGGGCAGAGGGGAATGCAGATCTGACAGCCAGAACAGAGGAGCTCCTCGATGTAAGCCAGGTTGGGCTCCAGCTCGATGAAGCCCTTCGAGGTGAGGGCTATGGCCTCCGCAACAGCGGCCTCCGCCTGGACTACCGTCTCAGGAATGTCCTTCGGCCCCTGACAAGCGCCGGCGATGTAGATCCCGTCATTGATGGTAGCCACCGGCGCCAGCTTGGGATGCCTCTCGAGGAAGAAGCCTTCAGTGGAACATGCCAGGTTCAGCATCCTCCGCACCTCCTCCTTGTCCTGCTGGGGCTCCAGGGCTATGCTAAGGACGACCATGTCCACGGGCACCCTGCGGACCATTCCGAGGAGCGTATCCTCAGCCACGATGACGAGCTTGCCTTCCTCTTCCGGCGACTGAGCGATGTCGGTCACCTCCGCCGCCTTACCGCGGATGAAATTGACCCCCTCGGAGAGCAGCCGTTTGTAGAACTCCTCGTAACCCTTGCCAGGGGCTCGGATGTCGATGTAGAAGTTGTAGACCTCCGCGCCCGTCCTCTCCTTCACCAGGTGGGCGAACTTGAGGGAGTACATACAGCAGACCTTGGAACAGTAAGCGTTGTAGTTCTCATCGCGAGACCCTACGCAGTGGATGATGCCCACGGTTTCTGGTTTCCGACCGTCCCGCATCACGATCTCTCCACCAGTGGGGCCGCTCGAACTGGCTAGCCGCTCCATCTCGAGACCGTTGTACACCTCGGGATACCTCCCATAGCCATAGCTCCTTATCCGGGAGGCGTCGAAGATGTGGAATCCCGTGGCCACGATGATGGTGCCGACCTCGATCTCCTCTATCGTCTCCTTCTGCTCGAAATCGATGGCGTTACGATCCCCACAGGCATCCACGCAGGTCTTCTTACAGTTCCCAGAAATGAACTCGATACAGGTCTCGGGGTCGATGACCGCCACAAGGGGGACCGCTTGGGGGAAGGGGATGTATATTGGCTTGCGTTTTCCGAGTCCCAGATCGAACTCACTCGGGAACTTGGGCGTCCTGTACACACACTGCTCGATGCACTCGAAGCAGCCCACGCACGCCTCCTCGTCCACGTACCGAGGATTCCTCCTGACCTTCATGGTGAAGTTCCCCACGTAGCCGTCTACCTCGGCGACCTCGGAGTATGAGAGGAGCTTGATGTTGGGATGGTTCTTCACCGACGTCATCTTGGGCGTCAGGATACAAGCGGCACAGTCCAGCGTGGGGAAGGTCTTGTCGAACTTCGCCATGTGGCCGCCTATAAAAAAATCCCGCTC
>JAJISG010000254.1 GCA_022848835.1 Thermoplasmatota archaeon
AGAGCGTGGGTCTCAACGTAACCATGGCCGTTAGTCCGGGAGCCATTCTAGCCCTGGGCTCCGCCCTTGTTAGCGGGGCTTTCGCCTTGCTTGTATTTCGGCAGTTTATTGGTCGCAGGAGGGCCTATCAGCTAGCCTGGGGAGTGGGTCTGGCTCTGTTTGCTCTGGCATCGGCTCTGGAGTTTGTGTCGGAGCTTGCCGGCGGGTGGACAGAGCCACTGTACAGGACCTACTTTGCATTGCATCCCACACTGGTCGCCGTACTGGGTCTTGGCACGATATATCTACTCGCGAACAAGAAGGTCGGTCACGCCTTCCTGGCATACATCCTGGTCATCTTCGCAATTCTGCTCTTCTTTACCGCCACTGCGGTAATTGAGGTCTCGGGATCTGAGCCCGGCAAAATCCTCTGTGGACCGGAGGCTGAGGTCTGTGAGCAGGGTCGAATAGTTGGAGGGACTGCGATGCCTGATAGCGTGAGAAGCCTATCCCAGCTCTTCACTTACCCTGGGGCCATAGCCCTCATCGGCGGAGCGATATATTCCTGGCGGAAGACCCGGGGGAGCTATAACCTACTCATCGCTGTCGGGGCCCTCCTCATGACCATTGGGGGAATTCTCACTCGGTACGTCTCACCGGAATTCCTCTACATCTTCCTCTTGGCGGGTATCGCTGTGATGTTTGGAGGCTTCCTGAGAAGCTTGGAGGTTTCTCTGACTCCCAGTCCTGAGCCGACTCCCAGTCCCCTTAGCTGAGTCTGGAGACAGTGCGTCGAGGATGATCGGGAACATAGTAAGGCGAGGCGTGGTGGACTCCACCAACGAGGTCGCCAAGGGACTTGTCGCCGAGGCGGTAGCTCCATGGACCGTGGTCGTTGCGGAAAAGCAGGTGGAGGGCCGGGGTCGTTCTGGCAGAGCCTGGGTGTCGCCCCGCGGCGGACTCTACCTCTCCGTAATCGTTCAGGAGGACCTACAGAGGCTTCCGATGGCATCCCTGACAGCTGGAGTCGCCGTGGTGGACACGCTGAGTGATCAGGCCCTGGAGGCGACCATCAAGTGGCCTAATGATGTTCTGATAGGAGGGGCGAAAGTGGCAGGGGTCCTGGTGGAGGGAATCGTGGGTCCTCAGACCTACTGGGCAATCGTCGGTATAGGCGTCAATTCCGACTTCCCCTTAGAGGCATTGCCCCGGCAGATCAGAGATAACGCGACCACTTTGAGGCACGAACTGGGAGGAAGGGTTGATAACGAGCTCCTTCTCCACTCCCTCCTGGATTCCTTCCAGAGCAGCTACCCTGCTCCTGGTGAAGAACGCAGTGTCGTGGCTCGTTACAACGAAGTCTGCTCTACCCTAGGCAAGGAGGTGAGGGTGGAGACCAACCGGGGGATCATAAACGGAAAGGCTGTTGAAGTAGGCGCCTCGGGGTTCATTGTGCTAGAGACAAAGAATGGGCAGAAGGTGGAACTGGCGGAAGGTTCCATTTTGAGTGAAGGTTGAATCCAGCCACCAGAAACTATTTCGCCAGAAGGGGTTTCACACCTTGGGGATATCCTGAAACCAAGAAGGCTAATAGTCAAGCTGGCCCCCGTCTTGATTATCTCCGCCTTCTTTCTGACAACCCTCTCCATTCCCTTGGGTCCCTTGCCACCTATCGGAGACCTGCTTGAACCCCTGGGTGGGATCTGGACCCTGGCGGAGGACATAGCACCGATCGGCCACCAGACACTAGACTTTCCTGGACTGCAGAGTCCGGTCGAGGTGTACAGGGACAGCTTTCATGTCCCCCATATCTTTGCCGAGGACGACCTAGACCTCTTCATGGCCATCGGATATATACAGGCCTCCGACAGGCTCTTCCAGATGGACATACAGAGGCGAGCAGGCAAGGGCAGCCTCTCGGAGGTGTTAGGCTCATCCATGGTGGAGACCGACAAGCTTCTCAGGTCCATTGGACTCAAGTGGGCGGCTGAACTTACCTTGGAGAGAATTGACAATGAGACTCTGGGGGCTCTACGAGCGTTTGCTGACGGCGTCAACACATACATCGGTGAAGTGTCGCCTCACAGGCTGCCCTTAGAGTTCAAGCTCCTGAACTATCGGCCTAGCTTGTGGGAGCCTCTCGATTCCATAGCGTTTGGAAAGTTCATGGCATGGAGCCTCAGCGGAGAGTTCACCGATCTGGAGCTCGGACTCTTCGAGGATGAGTTCGGCGCCGAAGCGCTGGCGGAACTCTTTCCCGTGGATATGCCCCTCCAACTCCCCATCATACCTACCAGCTCTCCCCAGCCCTCCCCCAGTCGTTATGACTCACCTGTCCCCTCCGCTGACCTCTCCAGAGATGTCGTGCAGGACCTCCTTTCCCAGTACCGCTCCTTAGAGCCCCTCTTTGGTCAGTTCCAGGCTATCGGGAGCAACAACTGGGTCGTGGATGGGACCAGGTCTGCCACAGGAGCCCCGATTCTGGCCAATGACCCCCACCTAGATCTCACCCTCCCCTCAATCTGGTACCAGCTCCG
>JAJISG010000255.1 GCA_022848835.1 Thermoplasmatota archaeon
TAGATGGTGGATAGATGGGCCCGCTTCCCCCTCAATCCAATCACGATCTCCATCAAGTTTTCCAGGTCGTAGTACTTCGTCAGCTGCCTATATCTTCCCACAGTCTTGGTGGAGACATTGAACTTCTGGGCAACCTCATCATTGCTCAATCCCTGTTCAAAGGCCTTGAAGTACTCATAGGCACGCTTTCCAGTACGAATCACCCATGCACCCCCCTATCGCTACAGTCCTGACGGGACCGCCAGGCTCCTCCCTCATGGTGGGAGGATTTCTAACCTCAGAGATGGAGAGTATTGACAACACTATAAATATGTCTCGCCGGACGCTCTCTCGATTCCTCATTGCGCCCTGTCTTTCCCATACTTCATGGGAATTCGGAGCCCCTTAAGACGGGCGAACTCCACCGCCTTCTCATAGCCCGCATCGGCATGGCGTAGGATGCCAAGGCCAGGATCGGCATTGAAAACCCTCTCTATTCGCCATGAGGCGTCCTCGGTCCCATCGGCAACCACCGTCATCCCTGCGTGGATCGAGTAGCCGATGCCCACACCGCCCCCGCTGTGGATGGCTACAAGGTCCGCCCCCGAGGCTGTGTTCAGCAGTGCGTTGAGGAGAGGCCAGTCCGCCACTGCATCGGAGCCATCCTTCATCCCCTCCGTCTCCCGAGTAGGAGATGCAACGGAGCCGCTATCGAGGTGGTCCCTGGTGATGACGATGGGCCCGCGGAGCTGACCCTCGGCTACCATCCTGTTGATGTGAGATGCGAAGAGGCTCCTCTCCCCATAGCCGAGCCAGCAAACCCTCGCCGGCAATCCCTCCCAGGGCAGGTGCGCCTCTGCCAACCTGATCCAACGGGTCAGCTGCTCGTTCTTAGGGAAGAGCTCGAGCACTCCCTTGTCGGTCTCCAAGATGTCCTGGGGATCTCCCGAGACAGCGACCCAACGGAAGGGACCTCGACCCTCGCAGAACATGGGTCGGATGTAGAGCTTGACGAAGCCCTCGAAGGCGAAAGCGTCCTCCAACCCCGCGGCCCTAGCCTGACCTCGTATGTTGTTTCCGTACTCAAACACGACCGATCCCTGTTTCTTCATGGCCAGCATCGCGCGAACGTGCTCCACGATGGAACTCTCCGACCTTTTGAGGTACTCATCAGGGTCAGACTCGCGCAGCTCCACCGCTTCCTCCATGCCGATCCCGGCCGGGATGTAGCCATCTAGAGGGTCATGGGCAGATGTCTGGTCCGTCATCACGTCTGGCCGGAATCCCAGCTTAACCAGCTCTGGATGGACCTCGGCACAGTTGCCCACAAGAGCCACGGAATGTGGTTCCTGCTCCTCTACCGCATTCTTGACCATCTCCAACGCCTCACCCAGATCCTCCGTTGTCTCTTGGCAGTACCCGGCCTTGACCCTGCGCTGAATCCTCTCCTCATCCACCTCCACATCGAGGCAGATACCCTCGTTCATGGTGACGGCTAGTGGTTGTGCGCCTCCCATGCCGCCCATGCCGCCAGTGAGGACTACCCTGCTGCGGAGAGATCCTCCGAAGTGCTGTCTGGCGCATGCTGCAAAGGTCTCGTAGGTGCCCTGGATGATTCCCTGGGTGCCGATATAGGCCCATGATCCTGCGGTCATCTGACCGAACATCATGAGCCCCAGACGATCTAGATGTCGGAAGTGTTCCCAGGTAGCCCACTGGGGGACCAGGTTGGAGTTGGCGATCAGAACCCTGGGCGCCCGGTTATGGGTCTGGAAGATGCCCACAGGCCTGCCTGATTGAATCAGAAGGGTCTCATCCTCCTCCAGATTCCGCAGAGTGTCCATGATGCTGTGAAGGGCCTCCGGGTCTCTAGCGACCTTCCCCGTCCCACCGTATATGATGAGCTCTTCAGGTTTTTCGGCGTTCTCCAGACTGTTCTCGAGCATTCTGAGGAGGGCTTCCTGGCGCCAACCATTGCACCTGAGCTTGGGGCCTCTTGCTGCCTTTATCCGGGACATGGGTCCACCAGAGCTGGAAGGTGACAGACCGATAAATGATTTCTGGCTGCCGCTGTTCTAGAGTCTCTCGTCAATTACGGTAAGGGAGCGGGTGTGGAGCTTCTCTACTTCATGGCTCATCGCCTCGAGCCTGCTCCTCCTCTTAGCCACATAATCGGCTGACTTGATGGAGGAGAGGTTGATCTCCACGTTCAGCCTGGCGCCACGGAAGGCTGCAAGCGCAAGATGGGCGGCGACTCCGGCATCTGAGAGGGCGTTCACATTCCCTTTGGTGGCGACCTGTTGGGCGACTCGAAGGAGGTCCAGACTTCGCTCGCTCGTCTCCATAGGCACCTCGGCCGCATCGCGGAGGGCCTGCTGAAGGGCCCTACCCCTCTCCTCCTTCGCCTCAGGGGTGGAGCGATCCATCCTCAATGCCTCTATCACAGTATCGTATGCCTGTGCATCCTCGACGGCCAAGGCCTGAAGGCGATCTCGCAGCCGTTCTGAATCCTTCAAGAGCTGCTCCATCTCCTCCTCGACCTCCTCATAGCTCTTCTTGCCGATGGTCAGCCTGCATACCATCGATGTGAGACCCGCGGCGAGAGCACCAGTCACGGCGGCCACGCTGCCCCCGCCGGGAGTCGGTTTATTGGAGGCCACATCTTCAATGAAAGACCTCAAAGGGGTCTCAATGTCTACTCCCACAATCTCCTCTCCAAGATCTGGCCCCTGCTGAACTCCTGAAGCTGTAGGTAGTGCTCAGCGCAGTCCAGCAGGGCGTCCAGGGGGATGAGTCCGACCACCTCGCTGCTCTCTATGGGGATGCCCGCTGCCTCCGCCTCCTCCCGAATGGCCTCGAAGACCCTCGGGATGGCGGTCACGCGAAAGTTGAGAAGGTTCATGGAGACCTGCACCAGGCCTCGGTCCTCCAGCCTGAAACCCTTGGCCTGGATCTCAGGGAAGCCACCGCTGCTGGCCCGAATTCCCTTCGCGATCCTCTTGGCGAGATCTAGGTCATCAGTGCGCAGGTTTACGTTGTAGGCAATGAGGGGGCCGCGGGCACCGACCACGGTTGCTCCAGCGGTCGGGTGGATCCTGGGTTCCCCCACCTCCGGCGCCCTCTCAGGTCTCACCCCCATCTCCTTTTTCAGGGCCTCGAACTCGCCCTTGCGGATTTTGGGGAGGAGTCGCCTCTCGGGCTTGAGGGCGGCCTCGGCGTAGAAGTAGACTGGGACCTCGAGTTCCTTCCAAATCCTCTCCCCTAGTTCGTGGGCCAGCCGGACGCACTCCTCCATGGAGATGTTGGATATCGGGATGAAGGGGATCACGTCGGCGGCCCCGATGCGTGGATGCTCTCCTTCGTGTAGGTTGAGATCGATGAGCTCCACGGCCTTGGCTACGCTGCGAAAGGCGGCTTCCTGGACGACCGCGGGTTCCCCGATGAACGTGAGGACCGCCCTGTTGTGACTGGCATCCATCTCCACGTCCAGGATACGGACTCCATCCACCTCTCGCACTGCCGAGGCGATGTCCTCCACCACCTCCTTCTTGCGACCCTCACTGAAGTTGGGGACGCACTCCACAATCTGGGCCACGCGATTTAATCAGGGAGAGGGCCTACTTAAGGATATTCGGGACCTGACAGCCATTGCGGCCTTCGGTTTCCGAGGATGTCCACGGAAAAGGGCTTCATTGACTCTCTGATGACCTGTCAACTGGACCTTACGCAGCGTCCCTGATTTTTCGATATTTCTCCCGATAGAGATTAGCGCAGCTCGTGCAGCACAGGTAGTGGTATCGATCATCCAGGCGCAGCTTAATGGGCTTCTCTGTGATCTTTTTCCCACAGTAGAAGCAGTCAACAGCCAGCGAGACGCCGTCCTTGATGAGGGCTGGGAATTCATCCTTGTGGGTTTCGAGGAGGGCATAGTCCTCATATTCGACGATGCCCACCAGACCCGATACCCACTTGAGAAAGTCCTGCATCTCCTCGACACCCATAAATACGGCTCTGACGAGGAGGTTGAGGCGGCTGATCAGGTGCAGCTGACGGACCTCCTCCATCGCCGAGAGTTCTCCCACCACATCCCTCAAGGCTCCCTGTTCCACTCTAACACGGATGAAGAGGGTCTGGCCGCCCAGCTTCTCGGGCCGAACCACTGCTCGATAACCATCGAGGACGCCGAGCACCTCGAGCTCCTTCACTCGAGCGCTGATGGTCGGGGTGCTGACTCCCAGTTTGCCGGCGATCTTTCGAAAGGAGGCCCGGCCATCCTCCATGAGGGCGCGCAGGATTCTCAGATCCAAGCTTTCCAGCTTCACAGACAACAATATGGGAGCGCATCACTTAAAGTTTGTCAATTTTCACACCCATACACCAAACGAGTGTTAAGACCTCTTCCTAGCTCCTCCGCATGTGCCTGGGGCTCAAGCTCACCAAACTTCTTTTAAGAGCCTGGATTATCGTCTATTCTCTGATGGAGAAGCAGAGGGATTTCAGCGAGTGGTACATCCAATCCATCGACAACGCTGGCATGGTGGACAAGCGGTACCCGATCAAGGGGATGAATGTCTGGACCCCCTACGGCCTCAGGATTGCGAGGTTGATGAACAGCTACATGCGGGAGGAGATGTCCAGAACGCACCATGAGGAGGTCCTCTTCCCAGTCCTCGTCCCGGAGGACCAGTTTCTGAAGGAGGCAGACCACATCAAGGGCTTTGAGGAGAACGTCTACTGGGTGACCCATGGAGGTCTCAAACCCCTGGATGTCCGCCTTCTCCTCCGGCCCACCAGCGAGACAGCCATGTACTCCCTATTCTCCCTATGGGTCCGGTCTCACACCGACCTCCCTCTCAAGGTCTACCAGATAGTGAGCGTTTTCCGCTACGAGACCAGGCAGACCAGGACCTTCCTGCGAGTGCGCGAGCTCTCCTTCTTCTTCGAGTCTCACACGTGCCATGTCGACCAGGAGGACGCAGAGAGGCAGATCGAAGAGGACCTGAAGATATGGAAGAACCTGGCCCACAAGTTCGCCCTCCCGTACCTCCTGAACAAGAGGCCGGACTGGGACAAGTTCCCGGGGGCCCACTACTCCGTCGTCCCGGACACCTACGTGGCAGCCGCCGGGAGAGCCCTTCAGATGGCCAGCATGCACCATTACAGGGACAACTTCTCCAAGGTGTACGACATCACCTTCGAGGACTCTGAGGGCCAGCGAAGAAACGTCCACCAGACCACCTATGGCATGAGCGAGAGAATCCTGGGTGCTATAGTGGCCATTCACGGAGATGATCTGGGAATCGTCCTGCCTCCGGATGTGGCCCCCATCCAGGTCGTCATCATCCCCATCCTCGCCAAGGGTCAGAAAGCTCGAGTCACGAAGGAAGCGAGGGCCTTCTATCGGGAGTTAGCAGAGGCGGTCCGATCCGAACTCGACTCTCGGAACATGAGACCAGGTCCCAAGTTCTACGAGTGGGAACGTAAAGGCGTACCCTTGCGGGTGGAGATCGGCGTGGAGGAGATTGAGGGAGGGCACATCACGCTGTGCCGCCGTGACACTGGCCGAAGGAGGAGGGTGAAACGAGAGGTAGCCGTCGAGAGGATTGTGTCAGCCTTGAGAAGGATTCAGGCAGACATGGAGGCACGTGCCCACAGGGAGATGAAGGAGAACATCCACACCATTGGCGCTTACGACGAGACACCCTCCAAGGGCATCATCAGGGCCGGCTGGTGCGGCAGGGAGTCCTGCGGTCTCCGGATGGAGGAGAGACTCGATCGCGGCCTTCTCGGGACACCCTTTTTCGGGGAGGATTTCAAGGGCCACTGTTTGGAGTGTGGTGAGGAAACCACCATGGTGGCCTACGCCGCCAGGTCCTTCTAGTCGCCTGAATAGAGAAGCATGCCCGTCGCACCGAAGACCACCATGATCACCACTAGGGCATAGATGCCCATGTTCTCCGCCTTGAAGATGTTCCAGGCGTTGTAGGCAATCCCCCAGACTAAGTAGAGGAGCACACCTAGAGAGAGGAGGAAGGCGAAAGCGTAGAATATGACGGTCTTACTGGTGGGCAGCCGAGCCACACTGCACCTATCTTTGGCGACGATTTATAGGTTTGGAATCCTCCCCTGTCTCTCGTCGGAGGTGGTAAAGGGATAGGAGGAAGGCTGCGGCAGAGCCGCCGAGGATGAGGTAGAAAGGCCAGAGGGGCAAGGGTTTCTTCACCCCAAAGGCACTGTCTGGTAGTATGCCATCGATGCTCTCCAGATTGAGAAGCTCGCCCAGGTAGGTGTAATTGGCGTCGCCAATGTACCTGTAGGCCTGCCTCTCCTGAGGCGTCGGCTCCTGGATGGCATAGGCCCACTCCTCCTCCGAGAAGAAGCCCGGTGAGACCATCACGGCGTGCTGGTCCTGAGGGTAGTCGAACTCGAGGCGGAAGCGGATGAAATAGGAGCCCTGAGTGAAGATTCCCCCTCGGGGCGTATCGACTGTCGTCATGACAGTCAGCTTGACCTCGGTGGTCTCGCCCGCTTCTACAGTGCCCAGGTTCAGGGCCGCCCTTCCGGACACATTCAGCTCGAATATAGGTGGACTCTCAAGGTCTTCAACTCGCATCATCCCTGAGGAGCCCCTGAAGGCGTAGATTTCCACAAGAAGTGATGTTCGATCAATCGCCCATGGATAGGGGTTGGTAAGGTCGAAGGCTAGGGACCCCGACTCTCCCGGGGCTAGTTGAGGAGTGCTGAAGTTC
>JAJISG010000256.1 GCA_022848835.1 Thermoplasmatota archaeon
AAAGGGAGTTCAACCTCCCTCAACCCACTCGTCACGAGGCCTGAGAACCCTTCCGAGGCAGTCGCCAAAGGCTTCCAGGTCCTCCTTTGGGTTTTTTGACGTCTCAGAGACGGGAATGGGAAAGACGACTTCTTCATCCCCCACCTGAAGGCGAAGCCTGTTCTCACCGCGTGCCTTCGATTCCAGATAGAAGCCTAGCACCTCCCTAAGGTAGACCTCCCTGCGGGTGTCGTAGCCCTTGAAGCTGAGGACATTCCACATACCCTCTATGTCGAGATGGGGCTTCAGCTCTAAGAGCCTTCTCTCTGTAAGCAGGAGGTTGCTCGTCTTGAGGGATAGGAAGGCCAACGCCCTCTCACCCTCCTGCAGATGCTCAGCTATCATCCAGAGCCTGTTCTCGTCCTTTCGCATGCCCCTGCCTGCTCCCAGGAAGAGGGTGTCGGAGAAGATGTCCTTCAGCTCCCTCATGGAACGACTACCGCCGAGAAAGGAGATAAGGTTTCTCAGTGGCCCTCGCCCGGCTGACATATCGGGCACTGAGGCTTTTCACAATTGCCTGCGTACTTCCTGAGAGGCCTTGGTCTCCGCCTCGGAATCGACCCTCTCCATGAAGAGGTCAAGCCTTCTCTGTGGCCGTAGTCTCTCTCCCGGGACCTGCACGGGATAAACCGCTGTAAGGCATCCCAGACAGAGGTCCTCTTCGGACATGCTAAT
This sequence comes from Thermoplasmatota archaeon, assembly GCA_022848835.1. Taxonomy (GTDB): domain Archaea; phylum Thermoplasmatota; class Thermoplasmata; order RBG-16-68-12; family JAJISG01; genus JAJISG01. The sequence goes on from JAJISG010000256.1 coordinate 715, forward strand.
AGCCCTCACGAGCCCCTCGATAGTTAGGTATTCCAAGGAGTCTGCCCCCAGAGAATCCCGAATCTGCTCCACGGTCCTTCCGTTGGCTGCGAACTGATCCCGCGTCTTCATATCTATCCCCAGGTAGCAGGGGGCCCGAATGGGTGGGCAGCCGATGCGGACATGTATCTCCTTGGCACCAGCCTCCCTAACAAGCTTGACGATCTTGCTCATGGTGGTCCCGCGTACGATGCTATCGTCTATGAGGACCACTCGCTTCCCCTGCAGGAGAGATCGTATGGCGTTGAGCTTGAGGTGCACTCCGATATCCCTCTCCTCCTGGTCTGGTATTATGAAGGTCCTCTCGATGTAGCGGTTCTTGATGAGACCTTCCATCAAGGGTAGCCCCAAGGCTTGGGCGAAGCCGAAGGCGTGGGCCCTGCCGGAGTCGGGGACGGGCACCACCATATCTGCCGCCACCGGATGCTCCCGGGCAATCTCCTCCCCTATCTTTACCCGGACATCGTAGACCAGCCTGCCGTCCAGGACGCTGTCGGGTCTTGAGAAGTAGACCCACTCGAACATGCAGTGGGCGCTGTTGTTGGGGTGAGGTAGCCGGGTGGACTTGACGCCATGGGGGGTGAGCTCCAGGATCTCGCCCGGTCTCAGGTCGCGTATGAACCTCGCCCCCAGCGTGTCAAAGACGACGCTCTCGCTGGCGACGATGTGCATTCCGTCCTTCCGGCCATAGCTGAGGGGCCTGATGGCCAGAGGGTCTCGGATGGCGAACAACCTCTCTCCCACCAGGAGGACAAGGGAGTAGGATCCGATCAGCCTGCCGGTGAACTCCTTCAGCGCCTGGTTGACATCCCTCGTCTTAATGATCTCGTTGGCCAAGACACGGACGATGACCTCCGAGTCGGTACTCGTGAGGAAGGCCCACCGCTTTCTCTGAAGCTCCCGCCGCAGCTCGTCCGCGTTGACAACTTCGCCATTGTGAGCTAGGGCGATATCGCCAGCTATGGAGCTAGCGACGATCGGCTGCGCATTCTCCAGGGCCGAGGCTCCCTCTGTGGAGTAGCGGACATGACCTATACCCACCTGGCCCGACAACTCGCTCAACTCCTCGGAGGAGAAGACCTCTGGGACGAGCCCCATGGCTTTCTTGCAGTTGATCTGTTCCTCGAAGACAGCTATCCCAGCCGATTCCTGCCCTCGATGTTGGAGGACTCGAAGGCCATAGAACAGTTCAGGGACGATATTGCCGTCCTCTGCTACGACCCCAATTATTCCACAGTTGCAGTTGGGGTGGTCATCCAAGGCCTCCCGCATGTCAGCGCCCCTTGGCCCAACCGTAGTTTCTTAACTTGGAGGAGGCACTATATCCGCAGTGGGAACACCTGCCCCTGGAGATGCTGAAGGAGTGACGGCCGCAACGGCGGCAGATGATGTGGCTCTTCCCTTTGGACCTCTTCCCCATGGAGGGAGTTCCCTTGGACATGTTTCACCTCATGGGGAGATGTACACTACGTTGTCCCCGCGAATCACGGTCAACTCCACCTTCCTTACGCTCTCCTTGTTAACCAGCTCCTCCGCATTCTTCAGAACGAGATTCATGTGGGGATCGAAGCCATCGAGAACGCCATGGAACTCCCTGCCCGCCTTGAGCTCCACTATTACGGAGCTGTTGATGCTCTGGTTGAGCGCCTGGAGCGGCTTGATCATGGGACTACATCGAGACAAAGGGTGGAGTATACTTAAAGATGTCTTTTGGAGGTGGTCATCTTCATCAATATCCACTCCAACCGCCAGGAATGGCCAACCTCCCCACTGTGAAGGCACCGCCACCACGAATGAAAGATCCCCAGGCTCAAGGCTAGGCTGCTCGTCTCTCGCCAATGGTTAATATGCGGTTACCTTACGAGAATCCATGCGTGACGTGGCCGTCGTCGCATATGGGCTGACGAAGTTCGGTAAACACGGAGGTTCAGTGGTGGATCTCCTGAGCGAGGCAGGATACAGAGCTCTACAGGACGCCACTTCCAGTGTTTCTGAGGTGGACGCCCTACTTGTGGGGAACATGAGCAGCGGCGAGTTTGAGGGGAGAAGTGGGATAGCCAACGCGGTCGTTTCGGAGCTCGCTCTGGAGCCCGCTTTCGCATCCAAGGTGGAGAACACCAGCGGCAGCGGCGGGGCGGCCTTCCTCTTGGGTTGGTCAGGAGTTGCCTCCGGCTTTTACGACCTGGTCTTGGTGATGGGAGGTGAGGTCATGACAGTGGTAAGCAGGGAGGAAGCGACGGACATTATCGCCAGTCTGACACATCCCGTTGAGTATGCCCAGGGGATAAGCCTGCCAGGATACGCGGGATTGATGGCGAGGGCCTATCAGCACCGCTATGACGCACCCAGGGAGGCTATGGCCCATGTCGCTGTCAAGAATCACTACAACGGTGCCAGGAACCCCAATGCTCAGTTCCAGAAGGAGATCACCCTGGAGAAGGCCCTCGAGTCGCCAATGATTGCTGACCCCTTGCGCCTCTACGACTTCTGTCCCATAACAGATGGTGCGGCGGCTGTCCTCCTCTGCCCGTATGAGGCGGCAGATAGCTACACGGAGAAGCCTGTTCTCGTGAGGGGCGTGGCAGGAGCCACAGATACGCATGTTGTGCATGAGAGGGAGGATCTCACGGCCATGAGGGCCGTCAGGGTAGCTGCAGAAAGGGCCTATGCCATGGGAGGCCTCGGGCCTGAACAGGTGGATGTGGCGGAGGTCCACGACATGGCCACGATTCTGGAGATCGTCCAGACGGAGGAGTTGGGATTCTTCCGGAGAGGTGAGGGTTGGAAGGCTGCCATGGAAGGTGCTACAAGTCTTGAGGGCCTGAAACCCGTGAACACCAGCGGGGGACTGAAGGCCAAGGGGCACCCCCTGGGGGCAACTGGAGTGGCCCAGGTGGCCGAGGTAACCGCTCAGCTTCAAGGTAGAGCCGGCGCCAGGCAGGTATCGGCTTCCAAAGGACTTGCATGCAATGTGGCCGGGTTCGGAAATAGCGCCATCATCACCCTCCTGGAGGCCGGGGAATGAGGGTGGCGAGGTGCAGGGGCTGCCGAAGACTCACCTATCCTGCACATTTCGTGTGTGATGACTGTGGGTCAAGGGATTTCGATAGCTTGGAGGTGTCGGAGGGCACGCTCCTGACCTACACGGTCCTCCACGTTCCCCCATCCGGCGTGGTCTCGCCCCTGAGGATCGGAATAGTTGAATTCGAGGGTGGAGTGAGGGCTCTGGGCCAGCTGGCTGAGCCCATAGAGGTAGGGGCCAAGGTCCGGGCCGAGTGGACGGTAGTCAGGGAGGTGGAAGGAAGGAGATACGAGGGTTTCAGGTTTCGGCCTGCCTGATTAGCGTTCCCCGCGGGGGCCGGAGGACTTCTTGATAGGACGACTCTGCGGTGGGCTCTCACGACCAGAGCTGATTCCCTAGAATCTCTCTCCGAGGCTCATGACAGGATTCTCGTGGAGCAGTCCTACCTTTATGTATCGACCCCAACCTTTGCCGTCAGTCGTCCTCATGTCTTCGAAGGATTACACCGAGATGGAGCACCGATACGTCTTCGGGGCCTGGAAATCACAGAGGGCTCATCGGCCCAAGACCATCGTAGGCGCTAAGGAGGTCTACTTCGACGACGCACAGGTGAGAGCTAACGGCCCCAAGCGAGATCTATCCCAAGGCATCTGTCCAGCTTGTGATGCCGCGCCGCAGTGTTCAACACAAACGTTTAAATGCCTACTACCTCGATACGGCCCGCATGTCCATGCCGTCTCCAGCCGTGGAGGAACCCTCCCCGGAACCGCCTCGTGTGAAAGCACCGCCTCGTGTGAAAGCAGCCGCGATGAACCCTGGAGGAGCCCTCGTCAGCGACAGAACGCTTACCATTGTCGTATTCCTGTTCGGGCTCCTAGTCCTGATTGCGGCCATGGTGCTGCAGTTGCGCCTCTACATCGAGGCGGAGGTCTTTGACACTGCTGAGGCGTATCAAGACTTCCTGCGGAATCTGACATTCATTGGCACCGTGCTCATCGACGTCGCCATGTTCTTGCTGGTTGTGTTTGCCCTTCTCGTAAACTTGAAGAGAACGGACCTCAACAAGTGGACCCGCGTTGCGTTCATGGCATTCACCCTGATCGTGTTCCTCCTCTGGTGGAGCACGGTCATCATCTCGAACCTAGCCCTCTCGGCCTTCCTTGGATTTTGATTCATGCGTAGTCGTGAGGCCCTGAAGCTAGGTAGCAGAATGGCATGGTTCTCCTCGTTGTCTGGCCAGCGCTAGGAAAACAACTCATTCCAGAAACGGCCCGCTTTGACGCATCAACAGAATAACCTTCGGCATCGAGGCCATATGACTGGTGGATTTCAACTTGAGGCAGGCATCAAACGATGGCAAGCCATGCTAGCTGCGCCCTGCGGGAGGGCAGAAGGGACGGGAACCGCTACAGCTTCATACCTGTCCCAGCATGACATGGTCTCAGCCCTCAGAGAAACGTTTTAGTATGTGAAATTTGACGCACGGGCTAGGGGAGGATCAATGGCGAAATTCAAGGAGATTGGTTGGGGCCTCGTAGCTGCGCTTGCTGTGTCGGTAGTGCTCGTCCTCCTGGGCATCGTATACTTCGTTGTCACCCTGTTCATCTTGAAAGTCGCGGCCGAATTCGTCTTTGACGCAGCCGTTGATGTCAACTGGGCTTTGCTGGCGGCAGCCGTGCTTGCCTCGGCGGTCCTTATGGGTCAGAGGCGAGCTGTAAGGCGAGCAGTGATGGCCGAATAGCCCTCTCCTCATGCTCGTTCCTCTCGTCCTCAACGATGGGAATCCCGCACCGATGCGAGCGATGTAGATCAGGCCATGGCCGCCACTCTTGATGTCCTGTGGAAGAAGACGCGGCCAGCTGTTTTGTGACAGTGAAATGTCGGGGACCCGGTCATTTCAGCAGCGCAGAGACTCAGGGGAAAAGGATAAGAGAAACCCTTGTCTTCGATGTAGAAGGTGATCTCACGGTCCGTGTCCTGTTCGTCTCACCATACGATGCTATCAGGGGCCCTATGGCTGAGGCCTTTGCCCTTGCCTACGGTGATGAGGATATAGACTTCTTTAGCGCAGGCCTCGTCCCTTCTGGCTTCGTCAGGCCACAGGCTCTGAGCGTGATGGAGGAGATGAGCTTGGAGGTGTCCTGGGAACATCCTCGATACTTACTGCCAGAGCATCTCATAGGCGTGGACTATCTGGTGACAATTAACTGTGAGTTGGATGAGCCCAGGCTGGCTTATCTTACGGCTGAGGTTATTAGGTGGAAGGTGGAGAACCCCCTCAGCAAGGGACTAGACGTGAACTTCTACAGGAAGTCCAGGGATGAGGTCGAGGCTCGAGTGAGAGATCTGGTGGAGGCTCTGAGATCCGGGACTGTGGAAGAGATGGTGGAGAAGCCTGAGGAGAAGGTCGAAGTCTCCTGACACTATCGCACAGGGAGTGCGGGGAGTGGGATTTCCAGGCCTTCAGGCCTTTTGAACCCACGAACTCCTTCGAGACAGGATGTCTCATCCGGAACTCTTCGGGACCTCAGATCTTAAGTCCTGCGCCGTTGTCCAGGCTTGGCTACCCCCGCGTATCTCGTAACGATATCGGCTCCTTAAAGGGTACGCCTGCTCCAACGTCTTGGGTTTCCCTAACTTGAGAATGACTCGTAATCTGACGCACCGAGTCTCCTAAGCGCTGGTGAAACCTGAGACATCATCGGACTCTTGGGGGAGGCGAACTGGCCGGAGAAGCGTCCATCCGTGGGAATGGATGAGCGTAAACAGGGTACCAAAGATCGGGACGAAGATGAGGCTGCTGATGAGGTGCAAGATCATGAAGGGTGTCAGATTGATCAAGGCATCCTGTAGGGTCCAGCCCATCAGGGGCTGATAGATGAAATACCAGCCCCCCAGGGTGGTCCACAGATCGTACGCGATGGTCGCAGGTATACTAATAGCGGTCACGATTGCGACGTTCCTGACGACTTTGAGGACCTTACGCCGTGACATTCTCCCAATGAGAGCAACGAAGACGAATCCTGACCAGGTGAAAGCGCTCATGGCCATGATATTCTGAAGGCTGTACGCTCCAGCGTAGATATTGCCGTAAATGAGGAAGTCCGAAAAGACCATGATGGTGAGGGGCACGAAGATCATATACACCCCTCCAAGGAAGTAGCCAGCGAGGATAGCAACTGCCATGACGGTTTCGATGTTGGGGACGTCAATGAGTAGAAGACGGCCCACGACGCCGATTATTATGAAGGCGGCGGCCATAGCGTTCTTCTGTCGCGTCATCTTGAACGGCGAGCTAAGTTTCATTCCCCGCCTCCGGTGGGTAGGTCGTATGCCTCCAAAGGATCCGATCTCCATCTTGGAGGATGTACCTGTCGGCCCCTACCTGGCCATATTCGTCGTTGACCCAATACTGCCAGAAGAACCCTCCTTGTCCATCGCGGACGTCGTTGATGGCGTCGATCTTGGCCGCCTGCAGCGAATCCCAGTGGGTCCACCCCACTTCGAAACCCAGACTGTCAGCGGCCTCCAAGAGGAAGGACAGTACGGTTCTGTTGGTCGTTTCGGCAGAGTAGGATACGTTCCAGCTGAAGGCTTCGACCGTAAGGTTGAGGGTCACCCCCTCTTCGGGGATCGAGAGAGATGGGAGAAAGGAGAGGGTGGCCCAGAGCCCTGATATGGCTATGGCTATGCCTGTGACAAGGATGATGGCGAATTTCCCTTCACCTCGAAGCCAACTCATTCCCTCTGTCTTCTCCTGGTGTATAGAACGCCTAACATCACGAGAATTGCCGCCACAACGCCTCCAGCCATGTAGGGAACGTAAGGCGCCAGTGACACCGTCTCGGGAGCCTCTTCCAGGGCGTACAGGAAACCGTTATCAGAAGCGATGAGGACGAGTCCATCCACTACCACAGGAGTTGCAAGGATGTACTGGATAGGTTCAGGTCTGTACGTCCACACCACTGTGCCGTCCTCAGCGTCGATGGCGTATAGAGTTCCCTCTTCCGCATTTGTGGCAAAGAGGAGGATGCCGGATGCCAGGGTCAAGGAGCTCTGGACCGGTCCGACGAGCTCGAATTCCCAGAGCATCTCCCCCAGCGTGTTGAAGGCTGCAACTCTGCCTCCGGTCCCCAGGATGCCTGAGGCGGCGTAGATCCGTTCAGACCCGATGGCGGGGGAGGAGGTACTCGGACCGATGGAGGCCCTGTAGGCGAGGGAACCGTCGACGGTAACAGCATAGAGGTAGCCATCCATTGAAGTGAAGTAAACAAGACCATCCGCCACGACAGGGGACGAAGCAACCGGGCCCTCAGTGGCAAAGAACCATCGCTCCCTTCCGTTTTCCTCGGCGACGCTGAGCACACCGAAAGGTTCGCTCCAGGCAAGGGTGGATGAGTTGAAGAGCCCCATGACGCCGATGTAGACTGCCCCCTCATGGATCGCGGGGGAGGACATGTGGATTGACCCAGTCTCCACGCTCCACACCACCGAGCCACTGCTGACGTTCACGGAAAGGAGCTGTCCCATCCCGCCGGTCTCGTTGAAGGTGCCAACTACCGCCCTTCCCTTGTTCACCTTCGG
>JAJISG010000257.1 GCA_022848835.1 Thermoplasmatota archaeon
GAGGATATTGTCCTTGGAAGCAGGTATACGAAGGGTGGCGACGTAATCGGTTGGTCGCGGCGTCGTAAGGCAATCAGCTTCATGGCCAACCGTTTTTCTCGTTTCTCCTTAGGGGCGGCGGAGAGGGATGTGACGACCGGATTCAGGGCTTACAGCCGTGAAATGGCAGAGCTCATCTTGAGGGAATCCATTTCCGATGGTTACAGCTTCCAGGTCGAAGCAGTACACCTAGCCAAGCGGCATCATATGAGCATCTCTGAGGTACCCATCACCTTCCGTGAAAGGTTGTGGGGCGATAGTAAACTCTCCAGCCGCCGAGAGGCGGGCCATCTGTTGCGAATGCTGGTCACGAGAACACCTCTCCGGCTCTTTCTCCTCGTAGCCCTCATAGCCTCTCTGGTGAATGAGCTCATTTTGCTGGGCTTGGTCGGCATCCTCAACATCCACTATCTGTTTGCAGGGCTTCTAGCGGTCGAGGGTGGAATTCTCACAAGCTTTCTGCTCAGGGAGAAGTGGACGTTCCGGGGACGGGAGGCGAAGGGGTGGTCTCTCCGGCTGGCGCGTTACAATGCCGCGGTCTTTGTCGGACTGCTCCTAAACATCTTCGTACTCTTCGCCCTTACGGAATTTGCAGACCTGCTCTACCTCACCTCGAATGTCTTCGGTATAGGTACTGCTCTCAGTCTGAACTATCGCCTGGGCAGTATCCTCGCACGGAGGTTCTGAGTCCAGTCAGATCTCTATCTTCACTCCTGTAATCAGAGCGTCGAAATCAACCTGTGAGAATACCAGAACCTGAAGAGAGGTTAAGTTTTCAGGGAGCTGCAGCGGGAGGAGAATCGTACCCTCCTCACCACGTCCAAGGGATAGGCCTTCCGTGGCCAGCAAGTAAGAGCTAGCATCTGCTGAGTCTGTGAGCAGGCCGGAGAGAATGAGGCGGGCGATATCATGGGCAATGACGTCCTCAGCGGAATACGTGAAGACGGAGCCGGGTGCGTTGCCGAAGAGGGCCACGGTCCCATCTCCTACCCTGAAAAGACTCAGGCTAGTCTTGGGGTCCTGGCCTACTGTGACGCCACCCAGTATGACACCGCTCCGGGCCTCTACCTCCTCAACGGAGGCCCCCCAGGCTGCCAAGGGATAACGGATATCCAGAGCCTCTTTCCATGGCGTTGATACCATCGCCGTGGCCTTTCCTTTCTCTCCGACCGGATCGAAGCCCATTATGAAGCCCGGTCCCCAAGGCCCTTGACCAAAGGTCTCGACCATGTCGACTACGCTACCTCCGGCAGTCCCCATATAGCGGCCAATAAGAGCTCCGGTCCAAACAAGTACACCACCCTCCTCTATCCATCCTTTCATGAGAGCTGGATCGGGAGAAAATATCTCACGAGGGAGGGCGGTCGTACTCAGAATCAGTATGGCGGGAGGCCCCCTGAGAAGGTCCAAGAGGTCGGTCGTACCCGCAATGATCACTTCATCAGATAGACCCATCAATGCCAGTTCGCTTCTGAGATGATCCGCGATCCCGAGAATTCTAGGACGACTGACGTTCGCGACGGGTTGGCTAGGGTCATAGTAGAGGTAGATGGGAAGGTCTTCCGTTTTCTCCGAGAACCCAATGACGGTGATGCGATAGGAGGCGTCAAAAAGGCCATGACCTTGGATATCCACCCTCAAGATGGCCTCGGAAGTGTCATAGAAAGCATCTTCTAGGGATCCACTCGAAGGAGTACCATCGTACAAGATCATCAATTGGCTGACGACGAGAAATGCAGTCGCCAATGCTGATAACTTTACCACATCTGCAGTTCGAACCGCTTCATTCCGAGGGGCTGTTGAGGGTACTCTGAGGGTCTGGACCTCGACAGGGCCACGTTTCCAATATCTGGTCACGCGATAGGCCGCGATCAGGAGGGCTGCGTATCCCACGCCCGAGGCCAGAAAGAGAAGGTCCTTCTGTAGTCTACTGCTAAGAATTCCAGGAATGGCCCAGTAAGCCAACACCAGATTGTTGAGCGTGTCTACGCTCAGCAGTGGAGTGAACACGGCAAGTGGATAGAAGAAAACAGCTGCCCCCTGAAGGCTGAACAAGAAGAGGAGCCCAGCAAGGGATACGATGATAGTCAGGGATCTGAGGGATCTCCAGCGGGCGGAGGCGAGAACCAAGAAGGGAAGGACCCACAGGAGGTGCTGCGGATTTACCAGGGCAAGGGACGAGTACAGGGCAACGAGGGCAAGTACGGTCACGAAGGCCAGAGTCTCCTCCACAGCTTTCCCACCCTTCTGAGATTTGGAGCTGTGGAGGATCGCTAGTCCAGCCAGGATAGAGACGATGAGCGGGAGGACAAGCATGTAGGGTGACGCGACCCCTGGCAGTTGCTCAATCAGAGCCTGGGCCCAGGGCAGACCTTCCCACACATCCAGCGATAAGAAGAAGAGTGGGTTGAACCCGCCCACTACGGGAAACTGAGCACGTCTCAGTATGGCTACCTCAAGAAACCGAGTCCAGAGAAGCGGCAGACCTAGGGATGTTAGTGTGACAACGACGCCCAGCAGAAATAGGATGGGGGATCGCAAGACTTGCAGTCGGTGTTGTTCTCCTTCATTGGACACTCTTCTCTCCACGACGAGGACGATGAAAAGCAGGGGAATCAGCAGAAAGGCGGCGTAGAGTTTGAAGAGGATGGAGAGTCCTAGGGCAAGGCCGCCTGAGAAGAACCTACGGCGGACCAAGAGGAAGGAGCCAGCCAAGGCGAAGAAGGCCGGGATGACATCGAACTGTCCCTGAGCGGCGTTCACCCAGATGACGAGGGGGTTGAAGAACCAGAGGAGAAGGGCAGATTTTCCACTATCCTGACCGTAAGAGCTGGAGATCCATCGGAACAACAAGACGGCGATCCCCAGGTCGGCGCCAATTATGGGCAACTTGAGGACGAGATTGAAGAGCGGTGCAGTGACGGTTGTAACCATCATCTCCGTCACCCCCGCTGCTGGCCCCATGGAGGGGACAACCTCCGCAAAGTTAACTGGGTTTACGACAAGGCCCAGTAGGGTGAAGAGGGGAAAGAGAATGTAGGCCCAGAGAGGTGGATATGTGTAGAAGCTGCTGTCGTAGGGATCCAGCCCTCCAGCCA
>JAJISG010000258.1 GCA_022848835.1 Thermoplasmatota archaeon
TGACGGATGTGGGCGATGAGAAGGCCAAGAGCATCCTCTCCGCCACCGCGGATCAGGAGTGGGAGAGTGTCTTCGGTGCCTCGTATGCGTCTCTCTACGCCATGATAGCCCGCCGGCACATGCACGAGTTCGGGACCACGAGGGAGCAGATGGCCGCCGTGGCCGTGAAGAACCACCGCAATGGCGCGAAGAACCCCAATGCCCAATACCAGCGGGAACTGAGCATGAAAGCCGTCCTTGGAGCCCCCTGGGTGGCAGAGCCTCTCGGTATGCTGGATTGCGCCCCTCTGTCCGATGGCGCGGCGGCAGTCATCCTCTGCCCCTCGGAGATGGCTCGGGAATTCACTGATACACCCATCCTGATTGCCGGCCTCGGGATAGCGAGTGATACAATAGCTCTACACGACAGGCGGAGCATCACCACCATGGACGCCTCAGTCATCGCTGGTAGGAGGGCCTACGACATGGCCAAGGTCTCTCCTGCGGAGGTCCAGGTGGCCGAGGTTCACGACAACTACACGATCACGGAGATCGTGGCCATCGAGGACCTGGGTTTCGTGGAAAAGGGGAACGGTGGACCCGCTACGGAGGAAGGGGTGACGGAGCTCAACTCCAAAATCTCCGTGAACCCCTCGGGAGGTTTGAAGGCGAGGGGACAGCCTGTGGGGGCCACGGGGATAGCCCAGGCTGTGGAGGTGGTGAGGCAGCTCAAGGGGGAGGTCGGGGAGAGGCAAGTGAGCGGTGCTGAGGTGGGTCTTACCCACGTCGTAGGTGGTACGGGAGCCACAGTAGTGGTGCATGTGCTGAGGAGGTCGAATTGAGATGGCGATTCCGCGATTCTGGAGGGAGATCGATAGCCGTTACAACCTCGTGGGCACCAGATGTGGGAACTGCGGGGATATAGACTTCCCCCCTCGGTCGGTATGCCCGAAGTGCGGAAGGAAGAGCCTTGGTAAGATGGAGCGTCTGCAGCTGAGTGGTCACGGCACAGTGGTGTCCTACACGGTGGTGCACGACGCCCCCAGCGGTTTCGAGGCGATTAGACCCTACTCCCTGGCCATCATCGAGTTGGAGGAGGGAGCCCGTCTGACTTCACAAGTCATCGACTGCGATCCCGCTGAGATCGGGATCGGCATGCCTGTGGAGGCGGTCTTCAGAAAGCTCGGGGAGGAGGGAGAATCTGGAATCATCCACTACGGCTACAAGTTCAGGCCATCAGGTAAGGCTCCTCCCATGGAAGGTCAAGACTAGGGATGGACTCCTGGAGTTTGGGGGAACTTCAGCATCCTCGACCCATTCCGTACACATGGTCTCGGGCGTCAGCGGCCGTGAGCCCTACTGCCCCACCGGAAGCAATCACAAGGTGAAAAGTTCTAATACCCACCTGTTCTAGTGATTGAGGAGGTCAATGGAACTCCACCTCTCAAAGAAGTCGAAGAAAACCCTCAAGTTGGAGGTAGTCAACCCGGACGAGACGGTATTATACCCATTAATCAGCAGGCTTCTCAAAGATAAGCGGGTTGTGGATGCTCGATATATCACGCGTCATCCCTCTGTGGACAAGCCCACAATTCTGGTGAAGGTTAAGAATGGAGAACCCCAGGATGTGATTAGGGAGGCAGCTCTGGACCTGGCGGACAGGTATGGCGAGCTGAGGAAACAGGTCCAAGAGAGTACTGAAGTGAAGAAAGCCGCGAAGAAGTAGGCGTGGGTTCGGGCCGGCGGGGCGATCGCGGTCTTACCTCTCTACCAACCAATCAGATCTGGTGGTCCCCATAATAGGACGCGTCTGTCGGGGTAGGGTCGCAGAGTGGGTACCAGCGTGATGGGTCTGCCCTCTATCTGATCGCAGAGGAAAATATAAGCCAGCGCTCAATTTGCCAGCTACGGCAATGGAGGAAGAGGTTGGAATCCAGGGCTACCTGACCAAGACCCCACCGGTCAGAGGACGCCTCAGGGTGACCCCCGAGGACTTTATCGTGGAGGAGGTGCCAAAGGAGCTGCCAATCTCGGACGATGGCCGATTCCTCTTGGTGAAGGTGACTGCTCGCAACTGGGAGACCAACAGACTGGTTAGGGAGCTCTCGAAGAGGCTCCGCATCAGTCGGCGACGCATAAGCTTCAGCGGGACTAAGGACAAGAGGGCGGTCACGACACAGACGATGTCCTTCTGGGATGTCGAGGCTGAGGCAATTACGAGGGTTCGCCTCAAGGAGGTCAAACTGGAGTGTCAGCACAGGACGACGAGGGGCCTCAAGCTCGGTCATCTCCTGGGAAACAGATTCCGTATCCGTCTTAGGGACGTTCCACTTTCGAGGGAGGAAACGTCGACTAGAATGGGTAGCATTGCGCGGGAGTTTCGAATCGCGGGGGGTTTCCCAAACTTCTTCGGTCCTCAGAGATTCGGGGAGAGGAGACCCATCAGCCACCTGGTGGGTAGGGCCCTCGTTCGAGGCGATCTTCACGAGGCCGTGGAGACATATCTGGCCCATCCCCAGCCCGGTGAACCAGAGGATGCCTTTCATGCGAGAGAGGCCTACGGGGAGTCGGGGGACGTTGCCGCCGCGCTGAAGGATTATCCCGAAAGGCTCAGCTTTGAGAAGGCCATCCTTAACCAGCTTCGGAGGAGACCTCGGGATTACGCTGGAGCCCTGAAACAGCTGCCTCGCAATCTCCTCACGCTTTTCGTCTACGCCTACCAGGCTCTCCTCTTCAACAGGATCGTGAGTCTCAGACTCAAGATGGGCCTCAGTCTCGTGGAGCCGCTGGAAGGGGATCTGATTCTTCCAATGAACAGAACTGGGATTCCCCGCCGAGATTCTTCGATTGTGGTGACAGATGCAAACAGGGAGAAGGTCGGAAAGCAGGTGAAGGCCGGTAAGGCTTGGATTAGTGGCCTGATCCTAGGCTACGAGGTCCACTTCGCTCAGGGAGAGATGGGTCGGTTGGAGAGGGGCGTGGTGGAAGAAGAGGGGGTGAAGCCTGAGGACTTCGCAGTGAGAGCAATGCCACGACTGTCCTCCCGGGGCCTGAGGCGGGAGATTCTCGCTACCCTGAGGGACTTCTCGTATCGAGTGAATGGGGACCTTCTCCTCTCCTTCCAGCTCAATCCAGGCTGCTACGCCACAGCACTTCTCAGAGAGATCACAAAGGGCACGAGCCCTTATTAGGAGCTAGAGGGTTCTACCGTCAATGGCCCGAAGACGCAAGAGTTCCCGAGGGGCATGTTCAGTCGTGGCCTGCGACACCGAGGCCGTCAGATCCCTCTCGCGACGTAGGGTGGCCACCGCTTTGACAGACCTCGAGGTCGCGGAGGGAAGGCGGGCATATCTCTGCAAGGATCATTACAAGAAGTACAGGAAGGCTACGAAGGTAGATAGGACTATAGATAGGATCACCTGGCAGTGATGTGCTCTCCGGCAGGCGGCACTAACGTTTTCTGATCTTGAGCTCCTTCAGTCCGGTCTGTTGGTTTAGTTCTCTGGTGAGACGGATCTCCGAAAGAACCTGAACCGCAACCTCTGCCAGGACCGATACAGTGCCACCGAAGAGGTGTCCTCCCACCACCTTCTGCCGCACGTCGGCTAGTGAGCAGTGAACGTGGAGTGGAGGATCCGATTCCAGCGTCACCGTACCCTGGAGGGAGAGACGTTCGGGGCTGGACTCGTAACGACTCCTCACGTATCTCCTTTCCTGGATGTCAAACCACCCGAGCTCGAAATCCTTGAGAGCTCCTATCCCGCTGAGGACCAGACCTGAGGCGAAACCCTCTTCCTCCAAGACCCGAACCAGGGAAGGGAGGAAATCCTCATCCCTTCTCATCTTCACGACAATCCGGCCCTGTTCTACTCCAGTTTCCATGCCCGTCACCTCAGAACCAGCCCTTGGCCAAGGGCTCTGCCCTCTTCCTTAACCGGCTTGTAATCTTCCGTGCCAGCTCCTGGGCGTAGCCATGACAGGTATAGACGACCTTCGGATTGCATTCGTCCACAAACCACAGAAGATCCCAGAAGTCCGCGTGATCACTAAGGGGGAACTGAGCATCGAGTAGATGACTCTTGCTCAAGTCGTAGATAGAGCACCATCCGGAAGCGAAGGCGCTTTTCCCACCATTCTCCAGCGCCTCCCGTAACTCGGGGCTCCCAGGTCGCCGCAATTTTCTTGTCGGCAAGATCAGGACGTAAGGGCCCGATTTCTCCTCCAAGGCCTCTCGATATCGGCTGTACTTGAGATGATGACCGTGTCGGTTGTAGACATCGGCCAGGTCGGCGATACGATCATCCACCAGGACTGGGTAGTCCAGCTTGTTGGCAACCGCCATGAGCTCCTGAGCCTTGCCGAACTCATAGGCGCCCAGGACCACAGGTCCACTCTCTAGGGATACTTCAAGCCAGTTCAGTAGATCACTGAGGACATCCTCCTTTGGCGGAAACGAGAGAGACGGCTTGCCGTATGTCGATTCCAGGATCAGGTAGCGACAGTCACGCGGCTCACAGGTGCCACATGTAGGCCCGCCATGCGGGTTAAAGTCCCCGGTGTAGAGGACATCCTCTACACGGATCATCGCAGAGCCGAAGACATGACCAGCGTCGAAGAGGGAGACCGTCAGGCCGTTTACCTCGACCTCCTCCCCATATCTCACTCCGAGCCCCTCCTCCCTGCCAAGACGGACCCGCATGATGTCCATGGTCTCCACGGTCATGAGAGCGCCTAGAGAGAGATGGTCTAGGTGTCCATGGCTAACCACGGAGTCCGGAAGACGCCTCGTCGGGTCGAGGACCACATCCTTCCCCCCGTCTTGGACCCTTACCCCCTTGTCATAGAAAATCCTCATCCGGATGCCCTCGTGAAGATGTAGCGCGCGGGAACCCTGCGTCTGATTCCTGTCCAGTAGGGACAGTGCTGACACTTATATCCGAGGGTTACCGTACCGCCAAAAACCGTCATGTTCTTGATGAGCTTCAACCGGTGTCCACACACTGGACATTTGAACAGACTCTTGAGCTCGTGGGTTTCCCGGAACTCGATCTCCATCTTCGCCAGCCCCGAGTCGTAGGCGATTCGACGGGCCCTTGGGCCGCTTACGCGAAACCCGCCATCCCTGGCCATAGTGCGATCTAGCAGTTCCTTGAGTTCTTTCTGAGAGGATACTGTCCTTCTCTTTCCGAGGACCTCCCTTAGGGCCTTCAGAACACGTTCAGTAGAGGGGATGCGGTACCCCGGCATTGCTGTGGAAATGGCTGAAGTTGGTTAAAGATTTCGTAGACGAAACCGGGACTGCTGCCGCCAGGAGTCAGCCTTAACTACCTTCCACTATTACAGGTCGTCAAGGCCAATGGAATCACCGGAGGTGATGGCCTATAGCCAAGAGAAAGGTTATCATAATGGGTGCCGCCGGACGGGACAGCACCGAAGGGCGTCCTTCGGAGCCCCGTTTTCCACAACTTCAACACCTGCTACAGGGATAGGGAGGAGTTCGAGGTCGTGGCCTTTACGGCCACCCAGATCCCGAACATCGAAGGAAGGCGGTATCCAGCGAGCCTTGCCGGAAGGCTGTATCCGGACGGTATCCCCATTCACCCGGAGGAGGAACTTCCAGAGCTGGTTCGGGAGTTCGAGGTGAATGAGGTGGTGTTCTCCTACAGCGATGTCTCCTACGACCACGTCGGTAGCCGCTCCGCCATCGTCAATACCTGTGGTGCGGATTTCGTCCTCTTGGGACCCAAGAGGACCATGCTCAAGGCGCAGGTTCCCGTGATTGCCGTCTGCGCAGTCAGGACGGGATCGGGGAAGAGCCAGACAACCAGGAGAGTGGTCTCCCTCCTCCAGATCTGGGGGCGGAAAGCCGTCGTAGTCAGACATCCTATGCCCTACGGCAACCTGGAGGAGCAGGCGATCCAGAGGTTTGCTTCTTTCGAGGACCTGGATAGATACAGTTGCACCATGGAGGAACGGGAGGAGTATGAGCCCCATATAGAGCGGGGAATTGTAGTCTATGGAGGCGTCGATTATGGCGCCATCCTCAAGAAAGCGGAGAAAGAGGCGGAAATCATCGTCTGGGACGGCGGGAACAATGACCTGCCATTTCTGAGACCAGACCTCCACATCGTCCTCGTGGACCCTCACAGACCTGGAGATGAGCTCGCTTACTACCCCGGAGAGGCCAACCTGAGGATGGCCGACGCAGTCATAATCAACAAGGTGAACACCGCCAGGCCGGAGGACCTCGAGGTGGTTCGCAGAAACGTGAAGATGGCCAACCCCGACGCCCCCATGATCGAGGCTGCCTCGCCCATATCGGTTGCTGACCCGGAGCTTATTCGCGGCAGACGGGTCTTGGTAGTGGAGGATGGTCCCTCCGTCACCCATGGAGATATGGAGTATGGGGCTGCCTGGCTCGCCGCTAAGAAGTTTGGGGCCTCCAAGATTGTGGACCCACGTCCCTTCGCCGTGGGGGGCATGAAGCAGACCTTCAAGCGATACTCACACCTGAAAGAGGTTCTGCCCGCCATGGGATATAGTGGAGATCAGATCAAGGAGCTTGAGGATACGATCAACGCAGCGGACTGCGATCTGGTTTTGAGCGGAACCCCCATCAATCTCGAACGCCTTCTGGACGTGGAGAAGACTATAGTTAGGGTTCGATATGAGCTCCAGGAGATCGGTCGACCGAATTTGGAGGAGGTCCTGGGGGATTTCTTGGAGAAGATGGAGATCTCATCCGTCTCGGGGAGGGTGAATCCGACCTCAGGATAGGGAGCTAGATTTATTGGGGCGAGTACCCATCAGTATCTACGCAGCGCGAGGGTAGCCAAGCCAGGTCAAAGGCGGCAGATTCAAGATCTGTTCCCATAGGGGTTCCCAGGTTCGAATCCTGGCCCTCGCATCCATACCGCCCGTGAATGGTAGCGGTGCGAGGGCGGCGACGGCTGGCTCGGTGGCCCTCCTGACCACTCGCCTGAAGGTGAGAATATCGGCAATGAAGGGTGTCCCCGCGGGAAGTGTCCTTTCTTCTGCGGAGGCCATCCTCTTGGTGCGCCTCTCGGTGATCTTCTCACGTCGGCCTTCTCTCAGATGGTCCTCGAGAGCCAAGAAAGGAATATCTAGGGAGACACTCTTCCCTCCCGGGATTTCATGGCCTTCAAGATCAACGTGGTGAGCAACGTGCCTCTGACCCCTCTCAAGAACCACACCGAAGTCGCCCTCACATTCTTGCAGCAGGTCGGCTACCTATCCGGAGGATCCGAGGGTCCAGGTGCTGCAAGGCAGATGAGGGAGAGCGTCCCATACAGAATATTCATTGCACTCATGAGGAACATGGAGCGAGGACGAACCGTGGAGCAGATGGCCTCACGGTTGAAGACGACGAAGGCCACAGTCTACAGGCATATAAACAAGCTCAAGTTATTGGACATACTGGAAGTGGTGGATGTGCAGATGCCCGAGGGTGTAAGAAGAGGCTACAGGATTCGATATGGAAACCTGGCAAAGGCCTGGAACTTCGTGGAGGCCCATGTCCAGGTGGCCATGGAGCACTATAGAGAGACAGTCGACCATCTACAGAGCCTGATGGAAGGAGGGCCCCTCGATGCCTGAAGAGGAGGACAAGGCCTTCGTCGTGACCAAGGGCTCCAAATACAGGCTGACCTCCGCCGAGTCCCGGGAGAAGCCTATGGAGACCATCGGTACCTTCAAGGGCTTCACAACCATCGGCACCGACGATGCCCTGGTCATGGAGTTGGATGAGAGTCATGGGGATCTCTCGGGGAAGATTCGCCTTATCCCCCTACACATGATCCTCTCCATCGACGTCATCGAGGCTGCTGATGAAGAGGAGGAGGATACAGGGGAGCCCGAGAAGATGTACGGCTGAGGTTCCCGCTACGGTATCAGCCCCGTCGCTATGGCAGTGAGTAGTGCGCCCACGGCTAGAACGAGGACGGACAGGGCGAACTTCAAGGGTGCCGTGTAGGTCTTTATCCTCTTGCCATCGTAACGCATCCGATAGATCTCCATGTAAGGTATGACCCGCCTTCTGTACCAGCCCTCGACCTCCACCTCTTTGCCTATCCTCTCCCTGGTGGCGAAGATTCCTACCAGAAGATCAATGAAACGTGAAACCTGGTGATAATCCAACAGGAGGAGGCCCGTACCATCATCCAGCTTCAAGTCCTCAGAGAAGAAGAGGCCTGGTTGCCCCCTCCCGATAATCTTGCCCCGCAACTTCGCGCCTCGACCCTTGACAGGGCTCGCCTTTGGGTCCACCAGCAGGTTCTCCACTTTCTCCTCTCTGAACCTCTTGGGGTACCTGTAAAGGCGTAGGTAGAGGGCAAGAGTGAGACCCAGGGTTGAGAGGAAGAGGCCTGCTGCCAGAAAGATGTTGTTGAAGTAGTAGAAACCGAGAAGGCCGGAGGGGAAGGCCAGAAGCCAGGCGCTTCGGGCGGCAATATCCTTCAGGAAGTCGTCCCAGTAGCTTTCCGTCTTCTCGAGGTCAAAACTGATGAAAGGAAACTGCCCTATCTCCTTCGCCTTTTCACCAAGGGCCACGACCCTCTTAGCTGTGAGGGGGTGGGTCATGCCAAGCTCCAGGAAGAAGGCCCAGGGGTTCCAGAGGTCCCAGGCCATCACCTTCTTGATCTTCTCCTTGTTTACCCGGCCCAACCTGTCCGCAGACATGGCCGCTAGAGCCCTGGCTGACTTGGAGTTGAATATCATGAGCGTGCTCTCATAGCGATAGTGCTTCTTCTCAGATTCCTCGCCCCTACCTTCCTTGGCCAACCCATAGGCTATCGTCAATAGGGCACTTGATAGGGCGTTAGGGTCCTTGCTGGCATCTGCGGAGAAGGCGTCTGCGTAGTACTCCCGATAGCGTCCCACCATCAGGGCGATTAGGTTGCTCACTAGATATGCTACAAAGGAGACCGCCGCGACGGCAAGTATGGCCACGGCTGCGTTTCCCCTTCCCCTTCCACCCCTCGCAAACCGCAGGCTATAGAGGGACCCTCTGAATATGACGAAGAGAAGGAGGGGGACGGCAGCGACGATAGTCATCACGACGAAATCGTTGTTGGAGATGTGGCCCAGCTCATGGGCCAGGACCGCGTCCCTTTCCGCGGGGCCACAGTACTTCATTATTCCTCGGGTGAGGACCACGTGAGCCCGTCGACGGGTCCAGCCGAAGGTGAAGGCGTTGGGGTTGTCGTCTTCAATAATGCCGAATTTCGGCACCGGGATGTTCCGCTCCTTGCATATCCTCTCCATGAACTCGGCCATGTCGGGGTCAACGTCTCTCGGATCGGTCCAGCGTATGTCGTAGATGAATCTTATGATGTAGGGGGCGATAGCCCACTGGAGGAGGACCACAAACAGGGCGATGGCCACCGGAATCAGGACGATTAGGATGCCGCTGAGGTAGCCCTGGAGCATGAGCCAGTAGGCCAGCGCCATGAGAATGGCGAATAGGAGGGCGAAGAGGGAGAATATCGCCAGGGCCATGCGGGTCTTCAGCCCCATGATCCATGCATCGCGAAAGGCCGTAAATACCTTTCCCGGCCTAGAAGCAGGGGTCGATGTTTAGCTTAGAGGACGGGAATATGTCCTCCGACTCCTCCTTGAAACGCTTGATTTCGTCT